>JBATJK010000234.1:0-3034 GCA_049668445.1 Gemmatimonadota bacterium | reverse complement strand
AGCTTGCGGAGGTTGCCGACCACGGGAAGGTGCGAGTCACTTTTTCGGATGGTGAGCGGATCGTCTCGAAGGACGTAGCGGTAGAAGGCGACAGCATCTCCTATTGGAGTACGCGACCCGCACCGCATCGTACGACGCGGACGGCTCGGGTTGCGTCTCCGCTGGAGCAGGTGGTCGAAGTCGAAGCCGTCGGAACGGGCTCTGGCCCAATCTTCGTCGCGGTAGTGATCGGGGGGTTTCTCGGAGCGATGGCGTATACAGCTTGGTCTCTTAGCGACTGACGATAGGAGGCGACCGTCTCGGTTCACTCGACCACCTCCCACAGTCGCGCATTTGACTCCCACTTGACTCTGTTCTTGTACTCTCACGGTGCCCCCTCCGAATCCTGGAGGTGAACCGTGTTCCGTAACCGTCCTGTCTCGCTGGCCCTGGTCGGGATGTTCGTGTGGGTGACTGCCTGCACGTCGTATAAGCAGATCGAACTTGCGGAGGTCGCGGACCACGGGAAGGTGCGAGTCACGCTGACCGATGGGGAGCGCGAGACGATCTTGGACCCGGTGGTAGAGGCCGGCAGCATCAAGGGCCGGGCAGATGTCCCGCGAAAAGGGGATCAACCAACTCTCTTGGCCATTCCGGTTGTGCAGGTGGCCGAGATTGAGGCGGTCGGCACGAACGAGGTCCTCATGGTGCTTGGCTTCGCCCTTGCAGTCGTGACGATCATCTATGCAGCCGACCAGGGGTCGGCGTGTTCCCAAGGTGGCTTGCTCTGCTAGTGGCGTCTGTCCGCTCCCGCTCATCCGTCCACCTCCGAAGGGAGGCCTGACCGTGTATAGATCCCGTGCTGTCTCGCTGGCCCTGGTCGGGCTGTTCGTCTGGGTGACGGCCTGCACCAGCTACAAGCAGATCGAGATCGCAGATGTCACTGAGCACGGGCAGGTCCGCGTCACCCTCACCGATGGAGAGCGCGAGACGGTCCGCGATCCTCGAGTTGAAGCGGACAGCATCACGGGGCTCGGTGAGAGGGTAAGACCTGACGTGCGCGACCGAGTGCCGCTGTCCATCGCGCTCGATCAGGTTGAGACGCTTGAGGCTACTCATGTCAGTGCCGTCAAGACGGTGGGGCTGGCCGTAGGCTTGCTCGGGGGCCTTCTTGCGCTGGCCGCTATCGGCTACGCGGGACAGAACTAGCCCACTCACTCGACCACCTCCCACAGTCGGTCGGTTTGACTCTCACTTGACTCTGTTCATGTACTCTCAGGGTGCCCCCTCCGTTGACTGGAGGTGAACCATGTATTGTCGTGTATTGCTTGCCGTGCTTTTCGCGTGTCCCGCTGCTGCTCTTCTCTCGTGTTCTGAAAGCACGACGGAGCCGACGGGGCCATCCGGGAGCCTTCATACGATACGAGTAGAGGGCACTGCAACCCATCTCCATTCTGGCCAGGCGTTGAGCGGTTGGGTCGTTGAAGCGTGGTATCCGGTGGCTAGTGGACCTTACTTCACGAGAAGGACGGCGGCCTCCACAACCACAGATGAAGTTGGACACTACACACTCGACTTCGACAAGCGGTGTGAGCGGGGACAAGGCGCAGCCTTGGTAGGGTTGAACGTCCCTGGGCACGCATACACCGATCACGACCTGCCCTTGAGATGCACAGAAGAACTCCAGGTCAAGAACTTCGAGAGCCTGCGGTCTGGGGAGCCAGGCCTCGTCTACTTTGGGAAGGTCGCTTCGAGTGCCGGCGACCCTATTCCGGGGGCTGTCGTTCGTTTCCACCCTGTTGAATATGGCTGGTACTTGGAAGCGACTACGGATACCAAAGGGCAATATCGACTGACCGATGGGGTGTGCTACGAGGACTTGAGCCCCTACTACCTTGAAGCATCCTGTGGAGAAGGGTGTCAGTGGAGTCCCGAGCGGGTTCAACCCACTGAATGCTACCAGCAAGTCAACTTCGTGCTCGAGCCGGTTCCTCCATCGGCCAGTGGGAGGTGAACCGTGTTCCGAAACCGTACTGTCTCGCTGGCCCTGGTCGGGCTGTTCGTGTGCTCCTCTGCGTGCACCAAGTGGGTTCCGATGGAGCCACCATATCCACAATCCCTGGAGGAGTACGGGAAGCTCCAAATCACAAACGAGCGCGGCGTTCCGGTCGTATTCACAGAACCGTATCTGCAAGGCGACAGCGTGCGCGGCACGGTTGTCACCTCGTACTGGGAGCGCGGTGACTTGAAACACACGGAAGCAACCGCCGCAATCCCGATGGACTCCGTGCGGAAGATCGAGAAGCGCGGCACCGATACTGCCGCGACACTGGCGGCCATCCTGATCCCAGGGCTGATCCTTGGGGTCGCCGTCAGTGCCGCGGCACCTTAGGGCGATTGACCCGCTCACTCGACCACCTCCCACAGTCGGGCGTTCTTCGGCCCTTTCTTGTACTCGATATCGCCGCGTTCGTGGAGTGCTTTCAGCGCATCCGAGAGTCCAGACAGCCGCAGGTTCGGGTACTCCTTCGGTGCCTGCGGTTGGGACGCAACAGCATAGAAAAAGCCGCACCGTAAGTCACGATGCGGCTTGATCTTTCCAGAGTGCGCCCGACAGGATTTGAACCTGTGACCTTCTGCTCCGGAGGCAGACGCTCTATCCAGGCTGAGCTACGAGCGCTCGTCTAGCGTCGTGAATGTGGCGCCTCTCTTCGTCACTGCTCGTCTGCGCTCCCTGCGGCGTACGTCTATGTACGCCTCGGTCGCCCAATCTCGCGTTCCTCGACCTGCGCCACCTCACTTGCCAGCCGTCGTGCGACCAACTTCCGCCACTGCAACAGCAGTCACCATCTGCGGAGAGTCGGGAAGAGTGCGCCGCCAGGGACTCGAACCCCGAACCTACTGGTTAAGAGCCAGTTGCTCTACCTGTTGAGCTAGCGGCGCTCACGCCGGTGACCCGGCGGTCGTGCTCCGCCCCGAGGGGCGGGAAGTGGAGCCGAGGGGAGTCGAACCCCTGACCTCTTGAATGCCATTCAAGCGCTCTCCCAACTGAGCT
>JBATJK010000233.1:0-8319 GCA_049668445.1 Gemmatimonadota bacterium | reverse complement strand
GCCCAGGGGGCCGGCCGCCGCCGGAGCGGCAGGAGCGCAGCCGCGGTCCGCGGGACAGGTCAGTCGGGAGGAAGCGTCGAGGCACCCCTCCGAGGCCGAGCCGTTGGCAGGCGTGCGTCACGTGGTGGCCGTCAGTTCGGGGAAGGGGGGTGTCGGGAAGTCCACCGTTTCGACCAATCTCGCCGCCGCCTGGGCAAAGAAGGGCTATCGCGTGGGCCTGCTGGATGCCGACATCTACGGTCCTGACATCCCGACGATGTTCGGAGCTACGGAGAGGCCCCGAATCCAGGACGACCAGGTCGTTCCCGTGGAGGCGCACGGCGTGAAACTGATGAGCCTCGGCTTCCTGGTGGACGACGAGACTCCGGCCGTGTGGCGCGGACCCATCATCATGGGAATCGTGCGCCAGTTCCTGCACCAGGTGGTGTGGGGCGAGCTGGACTACCTGGTCGTCGACCTTCCGCCCGGCACTGGCGACGCGCAGCTGTCCCTGGTCCAGCTCGTGAAGGTGGATGGGGCGGTCATGGTGAGCACGCCGCAGGACGTATCCGTCACCGGAGTCCTCAAGGGCATCAAGATGTTCGAGAGCGTGGACGTGCCCGTTCTCGGCATCGTCGAGAACATGCGAGGCTTCGTGTGTCCCGACTGCGGATCGACGCACGACCTGTTCGGGTCCGGCGGTGGGGAAGGACTGGCCGCTTCCCTCGGCCTGCCGTTCCTCGGTGCGGTACCGCTGGGCCTGGCGGTGCGACAGGAAGGTGACCGGGGAACGCCGACGGTCGTCGGGCGCCCGGATGCTCCCGAGGGGCAGGCTCTCCAGGCGATCGCGGACGCTGTGGAAGCCCGGGTCGCGGCCGCTGCCGGGAGTGCGGAAGTCTCCTGAGCGAGAGTTCCCGTGTCGATCTCACCGCCGGCTCCGTCCGGCGGTCGGTCCTGCGCCTCGCGGGACCCGCCGTGGGAGCGACCCTTCTGCAGGGCCTGTTCAACGTGGTGGACACCTTCTGGGTCGGCCGTGGTCTCGGCCCGGCCGCCCTGGCGGGGGTCAGCACGGCCGGCTTCACCGTGTGGATGATGCTGTCGATGGCGGAGTTGTCGGCCGTAGGGCTCACGGCGGTGGCGAGTCGGAGGCACGGCGAGCGCAAACCGGACCAGGCGGCGATCGCGGTGTACCGGGCCTTCTTGTTGGCAGTCACTCTGTCCGTGGTCCTGGGCCTCCTCGGGCTCTTCACGCTGACGCCGCTGTATCAACTGATGGCCACACCCGCCGACGTCACGGTGCAGGGAAGCGCCTACCTGGCCGTCTACCTGGCCGGCGCCCCGATCGTGTTCACCTACTTCGTGATGGAGGCCGCTTTTCGGTCGTCCGGCGACACCCGTACGCCTCTCATCCTGCTCGCCGTATCGCTTGGACTCAACACGATCCTCGACCCGCTCCTCATACTGGGGATCGGCCCCTTCCCGAAGATGGGAATCCAGGGCGCCGCCCTCGCGACCCTGGTGACGCGCGCGTTCGGGTGCTTCGTGGGCTACCGGTGGATGGTGCAGCGCGGCCTGGTGAAGCGTTCCATGCCCTCCCTGCGCCCGATCCTGCAGATGGCCTGGATCGGCTTGCCCGTGGCGGCGGGCGGGGCCCTGTTCTCGTTCGTGTACATCGTCCTGACGCGGTTCACCAGCCAGTTCGGCACGGGGGCCCTGGCCGCGCTGGGCGTCGGCCACAAGGTCGAGTCCCTGAGCTACATGGTGTGCATCGGGTTCGGGCTGGCGGCGGCCACCGCGGTCGGCCAGAATCTCGGAGCGGGATCGAAGGAACGGGCCGTGCTGTCCGGGCGAGTGGCGACGGGATACGCCGTTGTCGTTACCGGGCTGGTCGGGCTGGCGTTTCTGCTGATTCCGGCCCAGTTGATGAGTATCTTCACCACGGACCCCGACGTCATCGCCGCCGGCACGAGCTACCTGCGGATCGTGGCCGTAGCGCAGGTGTTCATGGCCCTGGAGATCGTGCTCCAGATGGGCATGGAGGGAGCCGGGTATTCGCTGATTCCGTGGATCCCGTCCAGCGTCCTGACGCTGCTCCGGCTTCCGCTGGCCCCACTGCTCGCCCGGCCGCTGGGCCTGGCCGGAATCTGGTGGACCATCAGCGGAACGGCAGTGGCGAGAGGGCTCGCGGCCCTGTGGATATGGAGACGCGGACGGTGGGTGGACCGCGTCGTTTGAGCGAACCGTGAACCGGTGGGAGACCGAATGGCCATCGTTACCCTGATCACCGACTTCGGCACTCGTGACGGCTACGTGGGCGAGATGAAGGGCGTGCTCCTCGAGCGCTGCCCCACCGCCAGCCTGGCGGACGTCACGCACGACATCGAGCCAGGGGACATCCCCGGGGCGGCGTGGGTCCTGGGCCGCGTATGGGGGCGCTTCCCGGAGGGAACGGTGCACCTGGTGGTCGTGGACCCCGGGGTGGGCGGAGGCCGGAGGGCCGTGGCCCTCGAGCAGGACGGCCGCTGGTTCGTCGGTCCGGACAACGGTCTGATCACTCGCGCCATTCCCGGCGAGCCTTCACGGGCGCGCTCCATCGACACGGCGTCACTCGGACTGGCACCGGCCAGCGTCACGTTCCACGGGCGGGACCTGTTCGCCCCGGCGGCGGCGTGGCTGGCGGGCGGCGGGGACCCGGATCGGGTGGGCGCCTCCGTCGATGCGTCGGGTCTCGTTCGCCTGGATCTTCCGGCGCCCGAGCGTCTCGGGCCGGCGGTTCGCGGGCACGTGTGGCACGTGGACCGGTTCGGCAACCTGATCACGGACATCCCCGGCGCGTGGGTGAGTCCGACGGCCCTGGTGGAAGTCGGCGGAGAGGAAGTGTCCGGTCTCAGGACGCACTACGGAGCGGCCGAGGACGGTGAACTGCTGGCCCTCATCGGATCCGGCGGAACGCTGGAAGTCTCGGTTCGAAACGGAAGCGCCGCGGACAGGCTTTCAGCCGGCCGCGGCGATCGGGTGAGCGTGCGGACGCACCGAGACTGAGGGACGCCTACTTCGGCAGCGTGACCTCGAACCTGATCGCGGCCAGCTGCTCTTCGGAGGTGCCGGTCCGCTCGCGGAACGCGGCCCAGCGGGGATCGTCGTGGAGCGGGGCGTAGAATGGACTGCGGAACTGCTCGTTCAGGCCACCCTCCTTCTGCTCCACCGCCCGGTCGAGCCATTCGAACGCCGCATCGGAATCCCCGGTCCAGGCGTACACGTGGGCGATTTCGGAGGGCCACTCTTCGCCCCACCGTTCGCGCAGGTCACGGAACGCCGCTTCGTACTCCTCCCGCCGGCCCAGGGCATGCAGGGCCAGCGCCGTGCCTTTGACCCGGTATTCTTCGTCGTCTTCCTTCTGAAAGAGCGCCAGCGCCGCCTCCGGCCGGCCCTGGAGCAGCAGGGCCACGCCGATGAAGTACGGCGCGCCGCTGAACCCGGGGGTGAGGTTCAGCGCGGTGCGGATCGACGCGACGGCCTCGTCCAGGCGCCCGGCATCCAGGTAGCTGAGGCCCAGGTTGAAGTGGCCGGCGGAGTTCACCGGGTCACGGGCGACCACGTATTCGTTGAGCGCGATCGCTTCGTCCACGCGGCCGATGCCGATAGCCAGGACCGCCGCCTCGAAGATGATGTCGGAGTCCGCCGGGTCCAGCGCGATCGCCCGCTCAAGATATCGTGCGGCTGCCGCCAGGTCGTGATCGTAGTCCAGTGCGATCCTGCCCAGCCGGGCGTAGGCCACGGCGTTCTGCGGATCGATCGAGAGAGCCTTGTTCGCCGCCGCGCGGGCCATGGCGTAGCCTTCGTTCAGCGGCCTCAGGTCGCCGCTCGCCTGCGAATAGTAGATGCGAGCCAGGCCTGTCCATGCCGCGGCGTAATCGGGGTCGATCTCCAGCGCCCGTTCGTACAGTGCGATCGACTCCTCGAGATTCTCCACGGTGCGCAGGCGGCCCATTTGCCGGGCCTGCAGGTACAGCGCATAAGCCTCAGGATCCGTGGCCACGACCGTGGGTGCCGCGCCCAGCAGCGTCACCTTGAGCTGCGCCACGACTTCTGCGGCGATCTCTTCCTGGATCTTGAAAATGTCATCCAGCGAGCGGTCCCAGGTATCCGACCACAGGCGAAAACCATCATCGGCCTTGATCAACTGTGCCGTGATTCGAACCTGGTCGCCTGACTTCCGGACCGAACCCTCGAGCACGTATGCGACGTTCAGTTCCCGGGCCACATCGGCGACCTTTACGCCCTTGCCCTTATAGGAGAACGATGAGGTCCGTGCCGCCACCTCCAGCTCGGAAGTCTTCGCCAGCAGGTTCAGCAGTTCCTCGGAGATGCCGTCGGAGAAATACTCCTGCCCCGGGTCGGAGGTCATGTTGACGAACGGCAGTACCGCTATGGATGGGGACGAGACTCCGCCGGACGCCGGGGCTGCGCCCGACGCCGGAGCCGACTGCCGTCCCACGTACCACGTCCCCCCGAGCAGAACCGTCATGCCGACCAGCGCCAGCACGCCGGCCGGCCAGCGTTGTGACGCCGGGGCCGAGACGATCTGCGTCAGCTCTGCGGGCGTGGCGTCCGCGGTTCTCTGTACGCCCTGGAGCGTCATGTCGAATACCCACGCGAGGATGATCGCGAAGGGGAAGCCGAGAAGTGTGAGGGCCAGGATCAAGGTGATGGTCCACTCCGGCAGCCCGAGGCCGGGCACCACGATGTCCGCCACCTGCAGGATGACGAAAGCTGCCGCTCCGTATACCGCCATCACGCGGAACACGCGGCGGCGCTTGAGTTCTGCAAAGAATCGCTGGTAACCCATAGTATAGTTGGTCATGCGGGGGAAGATCGCGGAAGTGTGAGGCCGTGGGAAGGGCCCGGTCGGGCGGAGTCGCTGGTGCGCGCTGTGGGTGGGCCTACTTCGGCAGCGTGACCTCAAACTCGATCGCGGCCAACTGCTCTTCAGAAGTGCCGGTGCGCTCACGGAACGCCTGCCATCGCGGATCGTCGTACAGCGGCGCGTAGAAGGTCCTGAGGAACTGGGTGTTCAGCCCGTCCTCGTTCTGGAGAACCGCTTTTTCCAACCACTCGAAGGCCGCATCCGCATCGCCGATCCAGGCGTATACATGCGCGACTTCCGAAGGCCAGCGGTCGCCCCATCTCTCGCGGAGCTCGGCGAACGTCGAATCGAACTCCGCCATCCGCCCCAGGTCGTGCAGCGCCAGCGCAGTGCCCTTGACCCGGTACTCCTCGTCGCCCTGCTCCAGCGTGTAGGCCGCTAACGCCCCCTCGGGATCCCCCTTGACCAACAGGGCCGTGCCGATGCCGAACTGTGTCGAAATGTACCCGGGAACCAGCTTCGTCACCGCGCGATACGATTCGATGGCCTCGTCCAGCCGCCCGGCCCACAAGTAGGCGGTGGCCAGTGCCTGGCGGGTGTTCGGGTTCACCGGATCGCGGGCGACGGCGTACTCGAGCAAGGCGATCGCCTCGGTGCTGCGGCCGATGTCGCGGGCCAGCAGGGCGGCGTCAGCGAGGATCTCGGGATGGGTCGGATCGAGGGCGAGCGCGCGCTGGTACCGCCGGGCCGCGGCCGCCGGGTCGAAGTCGATACCGATCGCGATGAAGGCCAGGATGGCGTGTGCATCGGCAAGATCGGGGTCGATAGCCAGTGCTCGATTGGCCGCCTCTCGCCCCAGCCGGGCTTCGAACGCAGGTCGCAGGCCGATGAACACCTGCCGGTTGTACGTGCGGGCCAGGCCCGCCCACGCCGCCGCGTAGCCGGGATCGATCTCGAGAGCCTTCAGGTACAGCGAGATCGACTGCTCCAGGCTCTCGGCCGTTGCCTCGCGGCCCAGCTGGCGCGCCTGCAGGAAGAGCGCATAGGCCTCTGGATCGGTCGCCGCGGCCACAGGAGCGGCTCCGAGCAGCGTGACCTTGAGCTGCGCCGCTACGTCTGCCGCGATCTCGTCCTGGATGGCGAAGATATTGTCCAGCGAACGGTCCCATGTCTCGGACCACATGTGAAATCCGTCATCAGCCCGGATCAGCTGAGCGGTGACACGCACCTGGTTGCCGGATTTTCGGACCGAGCCTTCCAGCACGTGGGCCACGTTGAGGCGGCGGGCGATCTCCGTGATCTCGAGATTCTCGCCCTTGAAGGAAAACGACGAGGTGCGTGCCGCCACCTGCAGTTCGGGTGTCTTCGCCAGCAGGTTCAGCAACTCCTCGGAGATGCCGTCGGAGAAGTACTCCTGGTCCTTGTCGGGAGACATGTCCGCGAACGGGAGCACCGCGATCGAGGCCGACGAGACTCCATCCGCCGACGCCGCGCTCGCCGCCGGAGCCGACTGCCGGCCCACGTACCACGCTCCGGCGAGCAGCGCGGTGATTCCGACCAGGGCCAGCACTCCCGCGGGCCAGCGTTGTGAGGCCGGTGCTGCGATGATCTGGCTCAGTTCCGCGGGCGTGGCGTCCGCCGTTCTCTGCATGCCCTCGGGCGTCATGTCGAATGCCCAAGCAAGGACGATCGCCAGCGGAAAGCCGAGAAGCGTCAGAGCCAGGATCAGGGTGATGGTCCATTCCGGCAGCCCCAGGCCGGGCAGGGCGATGTCCGCCACCTGCAGGATGACGAAGGCCACCGCGCCGTACATCGCCATGACGCGGAACACTCGGCGGCGCTTGAGCTCCGCAAAGAAACGCTGATACCCGGGGGTGGTCATGCCGCCAAAGGTCGCGCATCCGTGGGGCGGTGGGAAGGGCAACGGCCTGCCGGGAGATCTCGCGGCATGGGGGCCAAGGCGTCTACTGCGGCAGCCGCACCTCGAACCGGATGGCCGCCAGCTGCTCGGGCGCCCTGCCGATGCTCTGCAAGAACGGCAGCCAGCGCGGGTCGTCGTGGATGTTGGCGAACTCAGGCGTTACCGCGATGTCCGCCAGGCCCGGGTCGCCGTATTGTACCGCCTTGTCCAGCCACTCGAAGGCCCGGTCGGTTTCACCTCTGTAGGCCATCACATACGCGATGTTGTAGGCCGCACCCTCTTCCTGCCCCTCGATCAGGTCGGCCAGCGCAGCATCGGATTTGGCGGCCTGCCCGAGCGCGTGGTACACCATCGGCAGGCCGATCAGGCGCCATGTCTCTGATGGTTCTCGCTGTATCGCGACGAGCGCGCCCTGAGGATCGTTCTTCCACAGCAGTACGGTCGAGATAAGGGCCGGTACGCCGGTACGTCCCGGTGCGAGGCGCAGCGTGGACTCGAGTGAAGCGAGGGCCTCGTCCAATCGCCCCGCATAGAAGTAGTTCAGGCCCAGGTAGAAGCGGCCAGTGGCGTCCACCGGGTCGCGAGAGACCGTGAACTCGGAGATCGCGATCGCCCTCACCAGGTGCCCGAGAGTCCTGTTCAGGACGTTGGCATCGACTAGGATCTCGATGTTACGGGGCTCCAGCGCCAACGCCCGCTCGAGGTGGCGAGCCGAGGACGCCAGGTCACTGTCGTACGTCATCGCAATCCGGCCGAGGGCGGCGTGGGCCAACGCTTGTCCGGGATCTATCGCCAATGCCCGAAGAGCCGCGTCACGGGCCAGCGTGGATCCCTCGTCAATGGGCCGCTGACCGTTGGACGCCTGCCAATCGAAATTCGATGAAAGTCCGCTCCACGCCGCCGCGTACTCGGGATCTATCTCGAGAGCCTGCTCGTACATGATGATCGATTGCTCGATGCTCTCGGCCGTGCCCAGTTGGTGCAGCTGACGCGCCTGCAGGTACAGCGAATAGGCTTCGGGATCGGTCTTCTCGACCGTGGGTACCTCGCCGAGCAGCGTGACCTTCAGCTGGGCCGCCACGTCGGCGGCGATCTCGTCCTGGATCGCGAAGATGTTCTCCAGCGAGCGGTCCCAGGTATCTGACCACAGGTGATAGCCGTCCTCGGCCCGGATCAGCTGCGCCGTGATGCGCACCTGGTCGTCGGCCTTCCGGACCGAGCCCTCCAGCACATGCGCCACGTTCAGGCGCGCGGCGATCTCGGGGATCTCCAGGTTCTGGTCCTTGAACGAGAACGACGACGTGCGCGCCGCCACCTTCAACTCCGGAATCTTCGCCAGCAGGTTCAGCAGCTCCTCGGAGATTCCGTCGGAGAAGAACTCCTGTTCCGGGTCGGAGCTCATGTTGACAAAAGGCAGCACGGCGACCGAGGCCGATACTGGGCCGTCCGCCGGAGTAGCTTCCGCCACCCGATCCACAGCGGCCGTCGGAGCCGACTGCCGGCCCACATACCACACTCCCGCGAGCAGCGCGGTCATCCCGACGAGCGCGAG
>JBATJK010000232.1:0-2347 GCA_049668445.1 Gemmatimonadota bacterium | reverse complement strand
GACCTGAGCAATGTCATCCTGATCATCGACGAGATCCACAACCTCGTCGGGCGCGGGCGCGACTACTACAGCCCCTCCCTGTCCTGCCAGCAGGCCAGAGCGGCGCTCGAATTCATGCAGAGAGGTTCCAGCGACGTCCACCGTGCGGCCAGCAAGCTCTGCCGCGACCTCGGCGACCTGATCGATCGCACCGTCGACATGGCCATGGAAGAGGTCACCGGGTCGGCGCGGGCCACCGAAGCCCAGCTGCCCGAGGCCGAGCTCTGGGCCCTACGGCCAGCCTTCGACGAGACCTTCATCGACTATCTCGAGCACCGGAAGGAGACCTCGAGCTTCCGACCGGACGATCCTTTCGTGGATCTCTACTTCTCCCAGCTGCGGTTCCTCGATGGCCTCGTGCTGTCGACGGGCGAGGCCTTCAGCCACTGTGTCGAAACGACTTCCGAAGGCGGCACCCTCAAGGTGCTTTGTAAGGATCCGAGCGCATTCCTCGGCCAGGTGCTGAATCGAACCCACTCCTCCATCGGGCTGTAGGCGACGCTGTCTCCGACCGAGTTCTATCGGGATCTGCTCGGGTTCGACCCAGAACGAACCGCCAGCTTGTCGGTACCAAGCCCCTTCCCAGCAGAGAACCGACGACTCGTGATCGACGACAGCGTGGCCACGCTCTGGCGCAAGCGGCCGGAGAACTACCCCCGAATTGCCGACAACCTGGCGGCCTTCGCCGAAGCGGTGCCCGGCAACTGTCTCGCCCTGTTTCCCAGTTATCAGTTCTTGAACGAGGTGTCAGAACGGCTCAGGCTGAAGAACAAGAGGGTAATCATTCAACGGTCCGCGGGTACCGATCGCGAGCGCGATGAGATCCTCGAGGGCCTCCGTTCAGCGCTGGCCGGCGACGTTCTGCTCCTGGCCGTGGCGGGAGGGGTCTTCGCGGAAGGGGTGGACTATCCAGGGGAGATGCTCAAGGCTGTGGCTATCGTTGGCCCCTGTCTGCCCGCTGTCAGCCTCGAGCAAGAGCTCCTGAAGCGCTATTACGACGAGCGCTTCGAACGGGGTTTCGAGTACGCCTTCGTGGTGCCAGGAATGACCCGCGTGGTGCAGGCGGCTGGTCGACTGATCCGATCCGCCCGAGATACAGGTGTGATCGCGCTATTGGACGAGCGGTTTCTGCTCTCACCCTATCGGGACCACCTGCCCGAGGATTGGCTCCCATCAGAGGGTCCCGAGGGCTTGACCGGGTTGCCCGGGGAAGCGGCGAAGGAGTTCTTCTCGGCAACGGCTGGTGGAGCGCCAGCCTCTGCCCCGGAGCCTTCAGCCCGAGCTCGCAACCTGTAACGTTCCGCCCCCCCGACCAGACCAAACGATCAGGAGGGTTGTTCCCCCTTCTCCCTCATCCCTCCACCGTGGCCCCACTTCTGTGGGGCCACACCTGTTCGGCACCAAGCCCAGGGCTTGGTCCTCAAGGGTTGAGGCGTCCGGTCGTACCTCCCGGCTGGTCTCTGAGGGCTTGGGGGTTGAACCAGCCGTCGTTCCTTCGGCTGGCCTTTGAGGGCTTGAGGGTCTAGGGGCCCCGACCTTGAACCGTTATCTGGACTCAGATGAACAGGGTGCATCGAGAGCCCCGCCACGTCACCCCCCCTAAGCCCTTACGCCTCTAAGCCCTTACGCCTCTAAGCCCTTGGACTTGCCCTCACTGCCTCAGTGCCCCAGTGGCCCAATGCCTCAAGGATCGACCGCGCGAAGCGCAGGTCGCCTTAACCTCAAGCCCTCAAGGGTCGGTCGGAGGTACGACGACCGCCTCATCCGTCGCGGCCTGTCCCGCAGGGACACCGGCCGCTTCTACCACCAGCTGTAGCCGATACCGAAGAACCCCTGTACCGGATCGACGGTGAGGGAGTAGATGTTGTTGTCTCCCTCCAACGCCAGGAACATGTACCTGACCTGGGCCGACCCGAACCACGAGGTGTTCTGCCCAAAGGGAATGTCGACGCCTGCGCTCAGACCCCAGGACAGCTCGTCGTCGTACTTCACCTGGTAGTTGTAGTCCACTTGGCTGAAATTGAAGGTCGAGGAGCTGTAGCCCACCCAGGAAAGCAGCACTCCAGCGTAGAAGTCGAATCGGCCGCTCGGCATGAAGTGGTAGTTGCCTCCCAGGTTGATCTGCCTCAAGTCGACCCTGTCATTGGCATACGCGGTGATGTCACCCTGCTCCAATTTCAGATTGGTCTTCATGTTGTCGAAGGTCAAGCCAGCCCACACTCCGATGTTCGGCCGCACCAGGTACTCGAGCTCACCATTGAAACCGTTGCCGCCATCAGCCCAGAACTCGGTGAAAACGGGGGGATTC
>JBATJK010000231.1:0-10466 GCA_049668445.1 Gemmatimonadota bacterium | reverse complement strand
CCGAACTCGTCGTGCGGAATCGCCGCCAGCGTGTCGAAGGGCTCGATCCACACGTAATGCGTGTCCGACATGCCGAGCGGCTCGAAAACCTCGCGCGTCGCGATCTCTTCGAGCGTGAGTCCCGTCTTCGCTTCCACCGCCCTCTGCAGGTACACGATCCCCTCGCCCGAGTACCCCCAGCGCTCACCGGGGTCGGAGTTGAATTCGAGTGGGGTCCCCCCCCAGTTCGGCAGCCCCGTGGTGTGCGTCAGCACCTGCCGTGCGGTGATCTGCCGCGCCCGTTCGTCGTGTGCAAGACGATCGTATTCCAGGATGTCCCACAGGGGCTCGTCGAGATCCCACTCGCCCCGGTCTACCATGCGGAGCACGGCATACGCGAACACCGGCTTGCTCAGGGAGGCCGCCTCGAAGACGGTCTTGTCGGTAACGGGCGCTGTCGTCTCAGAGTTCGCATAGCCGAAAGCCGCCTTCATCGCCACCTGGCCTGCATCCAGATAGGCCAATTGGAGACCGGGGACGTTCGCGCGCTTCATAATCTCTGGCACGCTGTAGAGGAGGAAAGGGACCGGATCGTCAGGGGAGACCGTCCGCGCGGTATCGGAGACCGAATCGCTGGCGGAACCGCACGCGGCCAGCAGACAAAGCGTGACCGTTACGCGTGTGGCGTACCAGACGGCGGAAGCTGGTCTTCTCATGCACTCTCCGGGCTCTCGGGATCGCAACTGTGCCGCTCAAGGTTAAGCTGCGAGGCCGTGCAGTGCGATGGAAGCGGATCGAGACAGGCGTTTGAGAATGGACGATGTGTCGGACGCCTCCATAGGGATTCCCGGGGCAACGGATTATCTTTTCAAGATGACCAACCTCGCGAGATCAACAGGCCAAGCTGCACTCCGCGCCCGCCGCGGCCACGAATGGCTCATCACGCTTTCGGCATCCCTTCTTGTCATGCTCCCGGGCACTGCGCTCGCACAGAGCGGCACGGAAGCGGCGACCACCGAACTGAGGGCCCGCTTCGAGGGGCTTCCGACATCGAACAGCACCGCTGCTCCGGCCGCCATGGTCGTCTCTGGTGAGCTCCTCTTTGCTCGTCAGGCCCTCGGGGACTTCTATCCGGGCCGGGACTATCGACCGGCGTGGACGACTGGTGGACGCCCGGGACTCGCCGTCGCGGAGCTCATCGGCGCGATTCACGGCGCGTTTCGGGAAGGACTCGACCCGCGCGACTATCATCTCGAGGAACTCGATGACCTGTGGTCGCAACTCAACGAAACCGGGCTGGACGACTCCGACCCTGCGACCCTGGCCGACTTCGATCTGCTTGCCTCAGACGCCTTCATGCTTCTTGGATCGCATCTGCTCTCGGGCCGGGTAAACCCGGAGACGATCCACTCCGAGTGGCTCGCAAATCGTCGGGGGGGCGATTTCGCTGCGGTGCTCGACACGGCCCTGTCAGGCCGGGGAGTAGCTGTAACGCTTGAGGGGTTGCTTCCACGACAGCCGGGGTACGCCAGGCTCCGCTCAGCGCTGACCCGGTACCGAGCTCTGGAGCCCGGCGGAGCGTGGCCCTCTGTATCGGAAGGCCGCGCGCTCGAGCAAGGCGATCGAGGCGAGCGGGTAGGTGAGCTTCGTCGGCGCCTGGAAGCGGAGTATCTGCTGGAGCGGTCTGAGGTCGGGGACGAGGAACTCTTCGACGCCCGACTGGATGACGCGATCCGCACCTTCCAGGAACGCCATGGACTGAGCCCCGATGGCGTGGTCGGCGCCGGGACTCTGGCGGCGCTCAACGTCCCGATCGAGGATCGCATCTCGCAGATCGAGCTCAATCTGGAACGGTGGCGATGGCTACCCGCCGACCTCGGCCGCCGCCACATCCGGGTCAATATTGGCGCCTACTCGCTGGAGGTCGTCGATCAGGGGACCGCAGTCTTGAGCATGCGGGCGATCGTGGGACGGACCTACCGTCGGACCCCGGTGTTCAGTGACACGATCACTTATCTCGTCCTCAACCCGTACTGGAACGTCCCCCACGATCTCGCGGTACTCGACAAGCTGCCGCTCATCAAGAAGGATCCGTCGTACCTGGCGTCCCAGAGAATCCGGGTGTACGGCGGATGGTCTGCCGGTGCTCAGGAGATCGACCCGGCGACGGTCGACTGGCAGACGCTTGGCGGCAGGAACTTCTCGTACCGGCTGATCCAGGAGCCCGGACCGAACAACGCCCTTGGTCGCATCAAGTTCATGTTTCCCAACAAGTTCAACGTCTATCTACACGACACGCCGGGGCGTGAGCTTTTCTCCAAGGACCGCCGCGACTTCAGCTCCGGGTGCATTCGTGTGGAAGATCCCATCGGACTGGCAGCTTATCTGCTGTCAGGCGATGGACGGTGGACGCGCGCCTCGATAGAGGCGGCGCTCGCAACGGGACGTGACCAGACTGTGACGCTCGGGAACAAGATGCCGGTGCACCTTCTGTACTGGACCGCATGGGCGAACGAGGACGGCAGTATCAGCTTCCGTCCGGACATCTACGGCCGCGACAGCGTACTGGATCAGGCCCTGCACACGCGAGCTCCCGATGCGTGAGGCCCGCTTCGGTTCCGGCGCGCTCATGCTACTTGCAGGTGTGACGCTCGTGCTGGTGAGTACGGGCGGGGGCCCTGGCCCGCTCCGAGGAGGTGCGGATTCCGAGCGCGCTGGCAGTGACAGCGGCCGCCTCTCGAGTTTCGTCGTCCGCTACCAGGACATCGAATCGCGCCACGCCATCAACCTGGCCAGCGTCCTTCCGGGTGAAACGCTGCAGGTAAGTGTCATTTCTCAGGAACCTGGATCCTTCGATCTCGAGAGCTCCCGCGGCAGTGTCCGCCGAGTCGACGCGCGGACCTGGGATTGGGTCGCGCCCGATTCAACGGGCGGCGCGGCGCTCGTGGTCACCAGTCCAGGCGGATTGGACTCGGTCCTGATCGAGGCGTTCGTGATGGTACCCTATGCGAACTTCAAGGGCGAGGTGCTCAACGGGTATAGGGTCGGCCGGTATCCCAAGGTTCCGCTTCGTGACATCTACCGGGCTCCCAGAGGCCTGATCGAGATCACGCCGGAGAACGTGGAGACACTGGTGTCGCCACACTTTCGGCTGCGGCAGTTCGTCTGCAAGCAAGCGGGGGACTATCCAAAGTACATGGTTCTCGAGCCGGACCTGCTGCTGAAGCTCGAGGTCATTCTCCAACGAGTGAACGACGCCGGTTACGATGCCGGCAGTCTGTTCGTCATGAGCGGGTACCGGACGCCGTTCTACAACAAGGCGATCGGCAACTCCGAATGGAGCCGCCACAAGTGGGGCGCGGCCGCCGACATCTTCATCGACGAGCACCCCCGGGACGGCACCATGGACGACCTGAACGGCGACGGACGGATCGATGTGAAGGACGCCGAGGTCCTCGCGGCCATCATCGAGGCCGAGTCCGACAAGCCGTCCTGGCGCCGGTTTCTCGGAGGACTCGGCATCTACAAGACCAATGCCAACCACGGCCCCTTCGTCCACGTTGACATCCGCGGCCGCAAGCATCGGTGGGGGGGGAACCAGGAGTGAGCCCCTCATTCGCCAAAGTAGTCGAAGTCGCAGGCAAATGCGCAGATCACAAGGGCTAAGGCAACCACCCCGGCTACTACTGCGACAACGATGCCGCCCGTGCCCGCTCCTGCAGCTTCGGCTACGACCACCCGGTCCAGCGGAGACGATACCCGCACGGCCGGGTAGTTCGCCGGCCGCTCGACCTTCTGCCAGTAGTAGATACTGTCTCCCTCGACCGTCACGTCACTCAAGACAAGCTGCTCACCATCGGAAAAGGTGACCCGCACCTTCCCGTAATCGGCCACCTCTGCGGGCTCGATCTGCTTGTAGCTGGTGCAGGCAGTCACCCAGACGAACAGCCCGACCAGGACGAGCGAGACAGGACGGTTACGAAACACGGTTCACCTCCGCAGTTACTCGGTGGCCGGATGAGCGGGTCACTCGGGCTCCAAGGTGAAGTCGTATCGCTGAGGGTCGGCGGAGTAGTAGATACCCCGGATGTCCCGGACACTCCAGCCGTCCTTCCGCGCCCTCAAGGTCGCGCCCCCGCTGAGAGAATGGCGGGCACAATTGAGCGCGTAGTACCCGGACGACTCAGTTCTAGTAGCTGCGGCAACAACGTTGTAGGAGACAATCGCGACCGATGCACCCGAGACAGGCTGGTCATCTACCGAGGACCGAACGTAACCCTCGAAGCACAAGCGGTCGTAGGCACGCGGATTCGTCTCTTCCTCTACCTCTTCCGTGACGCCAAAGAGGTCGGCAACGCTCATTTCAAAACCGGGGTCGCACGCGACGAACACGATTGGAACCACAATGGCGACCACTTTGCGAAGCGAGAACACGGTTCACCTCCAGTTCAAGGAGGGGGCACCGTGAGAGTGCACGATTAGAGTCAAGCGAGAGTCAGGCGGCCCGTGACGGAGCGCCGGATAGAGGACCAGGTAGACCGGATTTGGGCTCGATCTAGGGGAAGAATCGACACCGGAAGCGACATCGTGGCAAATGTCACAGTCCCGTAAGTCTAACTGAAATATGAATGACCGGGCTGGGATTCGTCGTCGAGCTGCGCAGCAGCGAGACATTCGAGCATGCGACAGCGTGCGAGACTACCCAGGACCGTGACGCCTTCTGTCTTATCCGCACTGCACTGATATGACCGGGCTGGGATTCGTCGTCGAGCCGCAACGCGGCGAGACATTGAGCAGGCGCCAGCCTGCGAACTACCCAGGACCTCTATCAGCAGGCTGAGCCACAGAAGTTGGAATGACCGGGCTGGGATTCGAACCCAGGACCTACGGATTAAAAGTCCGTTGCTCTGCCAACTGAGCTACCCGGTCTTGCTTGTGGTACCAGATCCTATTGTGCGCCGCGATGCTCTGCCCCGTCGTGACGCAGTCACGACCTTCCGAGCGCGAAGCGCGAGGACAACTGAGCTACCCGGTCCATCTGCTCTTCAGAGCCCCCGCAAAACCTCCAGCGTCTCCTCGGGCTCCGGCCGAACCATGTAATCCGGATCCGATTCAGCGTAGCGGATCACCCGGTCAGAATCCACGACGAACCGGGCGGGCATCGGAAGCCTCCAGCTGTCGTCGCCGTTGTACTCCGCCAGGTCGATGTTCCACCCGAGGTACATCTCGCGCATCGGGGCAGGCATCGTCCACGTCAGGCCATACAGGTCGGCCACCTGGTTGCCCGGATCGTGCAGCACCGGGAACCGAAGGCTTCGTTCGGCCGCAAACTCCCAGCTGTGCCTGGCCGTCTGAGGCGATATCGCGACCAGGTCACCACCCGCGTCCAGAATATCGTCATATACCTTATTCAGAGCTTCCAGCTCCGCATTACAATACGGTCACCAGCGGCCACGATAGAACGTGAGGATCACCGGTCTGCTCGTCACCAGGGACTCGAGACTGAGCACTCGCCCGTCGGCGGTCCCCAATTCGAAGTCGGGCGCGGACTCCCCGACCTTGAGAACCCGGTCCTTGATTCCCGTCGCCCGAAGGTCTTCGATGTAGCCGTGCAACGCGGCCGATGCCTCGGGCGCCGCCGCCGAGAGGCCGTCCGCGATCGCCTTCAATCTTCGTCCGAGACTCATTCGCGTCCCTCATCGTCAGCAAGTGGCGACCGGCGGGCCCCAAAAGCGGCACCCAGCGCGACTCCTACCCCAGCTCCGACGGCTATGCCCACGGCGACGTTGCCGAGAGCAACCCCGATGGCTGCACCCACCCCGATTCCGATGGCCATTGCCGGCCCCGTCTTCACGTAGCTACCCCCGTCGTTCAGGTTCCGCGCGAATATAGCCTTCCGTCACGGCTTCGCCACGCGGCGGCGCAGGAACGTCGGCCTGAGGTCATCCCGGTTGAGGAAGCGATTGCGTTGCCTCTCCGCCGCCAGGCAATCCTCGTGACAGCGTAGACCCTCGGTCTCGGGGTACACGACAGGACACACGGGCACCCACTCGCCGGTATCGCTCGAGCGGACTGGCCGGTGACAGATCGGACAGCCTTCAGCCTTCGGGTCCGGTGTCGGATCGGACATTGGAGGACAACTCCCCGTGGTCGTGCGCCGGCGTGCGATTCAGCGTAACCTCTAACAGGCGAGCCGACTCAGCAAGAAACCGGGAGGCCCCTGGATGTTCCCGCTGTCAGACCTCCAGTCCCTTTGTCACGAAGCCGCCGGACGCATTTCTCCGCACGTCCGCCATACACCGGTGGAATACTCGCACGCTCTGAGCGAGGTGAGCGGTGCCGAAGTCTATCTGAAACTGGAGAATCTCCAGACCACGGGGTCCTTCAAGCTCCGGGGGGCCACGAACGCCCTTCTTTCGCTTGCAGGGAGCGCAACCGGGGTCGTCGCCGCCTCCTCGGGCAATCACGGCATGGCCGTTGCCCATGCCGCGCGTGTCGCCGGCCTCTACCCCCTGATCTTCGTACCCGAGGGTGCGACGCCGTCGAAGGTGGAGGCGATCGAGGCCCTCGGGGCCGAAATCAGGCGAGTGGATGGAGATCCCGTCCTGGCGGAGACCACGGCACGAACACACGCGGACGAGACGGGACTTCCCTACCTCTCGCCGTACAACGATCCCCGAGTGGTGGCGGGACAGGGAACGATCGGGGTGGAACTCGCCTCGGACCTCGACCGGGTGGACGTTCTGTTCGCATCGCTGGGAGGCGGTGGACTGATCTCCGGAGCGGGTGGCTACCTCAAGGGAGCGCGTGGCACTCGCGTGGTAGCCTGCTCACCGGTGAACTCAGCCGTGATGCACGAGTCGCTGCTTGCGGGCCGAATCCTGGACCTTCCCTCTTTGCCCACTCTCTCCGATGGCACTGCGGGCGGGGTCGAGCCGGGCGCCATCACGTTTGACCTGTGCCGCGAGATCGTGGACGACTCGCTCACCGTGTCGGAAGACGAAATTCGGGTGGCCATGCGTATGATCATCGGACGACACCATACGCTGATCGAGGGATCCGCCGCCGTAGCCGTCGCCGCATTCCTCCAGACGGCCGAGCGTTGGGCCGGCAAGCAGGTGGCGATCGTGCTGTGCGGGGCGAACGTCGGGATCGGAGTCCTGAAGAAGGTGCTCTAGTGCGGCACGGGCTTGCCGCGCGATCCTCGTCCGCTCAGTCCACGCGGACGGGTGTGTAGCGGTATCCGACCCAGCACCCTGCGATCGCGGCCAGGACCTGCACCAGGAGCCCGGCTGCCAGGCTGCGGCCCCCGAAGTACTCCCAGGCGCTGATTCCCGTCGTCATTCCCCCGAACACCAGGTTGAGGGCGAACCAGGCCACGAACGTGAACAGGGCCATGGCGGCCCCGTGCAGAATCGGGGCGGCCGCCGCCTTGAATCCCACAATGAACCCTCCGACGAACCAACCGAACGCCATCGCGAGGGCCAGCGCGATCACCTCTGCCATGCCGCCCCAATGAGAAAACCCCGCGCCCGCTAGAAGAAGGAGGACCGTCGCGGCCACGGCGAGTCCGATGAACCACCCGAAGGCAACCCAGGAAATCTGTACGTTGCGGAGGTGTTCGGAATGCATGGTCAGACCTCCAGCGGAAGCTCGGGCTGCGCGATCGGTGCCCACGTGCAGCGATGGTGCGGGGTCGGCCCGTGCTCCCGGATCGCCGCGAGGTGCTGCCCGGTTCCGTAGCCCTTGTTCTCGTCCCACCCGTAGGCGGGATAACGACTCGACAGCCTCACCATCAGGCGGTCTCGGACCGTCTTGGACAAGATGGAGGCGCAGGCGATGGAAAGCGACAGGCGGTCGCCCTTTACGATGGCCGTGTGTTCGCCGAGTCCCGGCATGTGACGTCCATCGACCAGCAGAAGCTCGGGGTCGAACGGGAGTCCGCTAACGGCCCGGCGCATGGCCAGCGACGTGGCACGGCGAATGTTGAATCGGTCGATCTCACGGGTCGAAGCCGCACCAACGGAAAACGCGAGGACCCGATCCCTGATTTCCAGGGCGAGTTCCTCGCGTTGTTTCCTGCTGAGGGCCTTGCTGTCGAAAACGCCTTCCAGGTTCTGCCCGGGCCTCAGGGCCACCGCGGCGGCGACCACCGGTCCGGCCAGAGGGCCGCAGCCCGCTTCGTCAACGCCCACCACCTTGTCGAGACCACGATCCCAGGCCTCTCGTTCGTAGTCGGTCGGCGCCGTGCGAGCCATCGGCCCGCGTTTACTCGGCGGCCTTCTCGGTCTCGTCGCCTGCCTCGGCTTCGACGTCCGCAACGACCTCCTCGGCCTCTGTCTCGGCGAGCGCGGCAGCTTCATCTGCGGCTTCCGCTTCGGCCAGCGCAGCAGCCTCAGCGGCGGCTTCAGCCTCGGCCAACTGAGCAGCGGCTGCCGCTGCGGCAGCGGCGGCTTCCGCCTCAGCCTTGGGCGACATTCCGCCACCCTCCCACCACCGACGCTCGCGCACCCTGGCGCTCTTGCCGCGGCGGGCCCGCAGGTAGTAGAGCTTCGCGCGACGAACGTGACCGCGGCGCACCACTTCGATCCCATCGATGGAGGGCGAGTGAACCGGGAAGATCCGCTCGACTCCCACGCCACCAGAGATCTTCCGGACCGTGAAGGTCTCGTTGAGGCTGCCCCCCTTACGAGCGATGCAGATCCCCTCGAACGCCTGGATCCGCTCCTTGGCGCCCTCGCTGACCCGCACGCGCACCCTGACCGTATCGCCGGGCGCGAACACCGGCAGGTCGGACCGCACCTGGGTCTTCTCGATTTCTACAATCCTCGGATCCACGATTTCGCTCCTTCCGGGGTCGCCCTGGGCGACCGAATCTAATCACGTCTGTACGTTATTCCCGGCAGCCTGGATCGGCGAAGGTCAGTGCCCCTCGCGCTCCCAGAGTTCCGGTCTTCTATCTCTCGTCAGCCGCTCAGCCTCCAGTCGGCGCCATTCCGCGATCCGGGCATGATCGCCCGAGCGAAGCACCTCCGGGACCGCGCGTCCCCTGTACTCTGCCGGCCGTGTGAACACGGGCGGCGCGAGCAGTCCATCGTAGAACGAGTCCTCGGCGGCTGACTCGTGGTCGCTCATGGCCCCCGGAAGGAGCCGGACCACCGCATCCACCACCACCAGGGCCGCGGGTTCGCCGCCGGACAGCACGTAGTCGCCGACCGACAACTCCTCTGTAGCCACACCCTCGGCCACCCGCTCGTCCACGCCCTTGTAGTGCCCGCACAGCAGCGTCAACTCGGGCTGCACCGCAAACCGGACCGCCGTATCGTGGTCGAACACCCGGCCCCGTGGACTCAGCAAAACGACCGGACCCTTCGGTTCCAGTTCGTCCATCGCCTCGAAGAACGGCCCGGGCTTCATGACCATGCCCGCGCCGCCTCCGTACGGCTCATCGTCCACCGTGCGGTGCCGGTCGTGCGTGAAGTCCCTCAGGTCCACGACCCGATACTTCACGAGTCCGGCTGTCGCCGCACGCCCCGGGATGCTCGTGCCCAGCGGCACCTCGAAGAACTCCGGGAAGATCGTAACGACGTTGATCTTCACGTCGTCAGTCCTCCAGCAGTCCCGGCGGCGGATCGATCACGATCCTCCGCGCCTCCCGGTCCACCTCCGTCACCAGCTGCCGGCCGAACGGAATGAGGAGTTCCCGCTCCCCCGTCGTGACGCCCAGCAGCAGTTGCGCCCCGGTCTCATACGACGTGGCCACGTCTCCGACCGGTTCGCCGTCCGTTCGAACGACCTCATACCCAACCAGGTCGTGCAGAAAGAACTCGTCCTCGTCCAGTTGCCGCAGATCCTCCGCCGGCACAGCCAACTCCCGGCCCCGCAATCTCTCGGCAGCGGTGCGGTCGCCGACCTCCTGGAACTGAAGGAGGAGTCCTCCCTTGTGGCGCCGGGCGCCCGTCAGCGTCAGGCTCCCGGGGCCTCTCCCCTGTCCACCGACGATCCGAAGAACACGCCCTGTCGCGAAGATGTCGTCCGGATCTCCGGTCAACAGCTCGACCAGGACTTCCCCGCCCAGTCCGTGCGGGTTTCGAATCAGGCCTACGACGATCTCATCCATCGAACCACGGAACCGGCGAAACTCAACGTCGCGCCCGGTCTCCGATTCAGTCCTTCTTCTCTTCCTCTTCCCCGGAAGCCTCTTCGGCCTCCGCGGTAACTTCCTCGACCGCTTCCTCTACGGCTTCCTCAGCCTCGGCGGCGACCTCTTCGACCGCTTCCTCAACGGCTTCCTCAGCCTCGGCGGCGACCTCTTCGACCGCTTCCTCAACGGCTTCCTCAGCCTCGGCGGCGACTTCTTCGACCGCTTCCTCTACCGCTTCCTCAGCCTCGGCGGCGACCTCTTCGACCGCTTCCTCTACCGCATCGTCAGCCTCGGCGGCGACTTCTTCGACCGCTTCCTCTACCGCTTCCTCAGCCTCGGCGGC
>JBATJK010000230.1:0-1688 GCA_049668445.1 Gemmatimonadota bacterium | reverse complement strand
CCCTGGTTAAGTACCTCAAGAAAGAACCGTTAGGGTCAGTTAACCCCCGTATCGAAGCCCGAGTAGCTATCTTGGCTAGCCAATTCCTCTTCACCGAAAAGGGAGTGCTCGTCAGATACGACGGCCGAGACAGCCCGAACCTTCCCGTATGCGTGCCGGAGTACCTGGTTCCCGTAGCCCTGGAGGTCTGTCACGACACCCCCTGGGCCGGCCACCGAGGCATCAAAGGCACCATCCGACTCGCCCAGAAGCACTTTTGGTGGCCCCGCTTGAGTTCCGACTGCACCACCTACGTGCGTAAGTGTGGACTCTGTGCTAGGCACAAGAGTTGGCATCAGAGACCTATCACCCCCTTGGGAAAAGCCGACGTCCCGAACGCCATATGGAAAAAGCTCCATATGGACCATTGGGCAGTCCACAAACCCGATGCCACCGGCGCCAAAGGAGTACTAGGTATTGTAGACTCCTTTTCCAAGTTTCTGATCTTGGAAGCCGTGGAAGACTATACCGCCGCGACCGTCACCCGCGTCTTCATGAACCAAGTCGCTGCCGTATTCGGACCGCCCGAAACGATAGTCTCTGACCAAGGACCCGCCTTCCGTGCGGAAATGGATAAAGCCACTTTCGCAGCCACCGGAGTCCGCCGTATCATGACCACCCCATACCGACCCCAAGCAAACGGCCGCATAGAACGTTCCTTCGGAACCATCGGACCTATGATGTCCACTCTGTGCGACCAATTTGCCGACCGCTGGGCAGAAATGCTGCCACACGTCGCTCACGCCTATAATACCTCCTACCACAGGAGTATTGACGAGACCCCCTTCTTCCTGATGTTTGGAAGAGACCCTCAGCATTTCGACTTTCACATCGACCAGAAGGTTAGCGACAACACCGAAACCGTCCGCGAAACCTTCAACCGTGTCCAACGTGCCCGCTCCTTGGTCCGCGATAAGCTGGCCGAGGAAAGTCGGAAAAATAAGCAGTACTACGACCAGGTGGTAGCCCGTTTCTATCAAAACCGAGCCTTCGAAGTAGGACATTTGGTCTGGCTTTCGACCGAGAAGCCCGCCGAAAACGCTGAGCGAACCGCCTCCAATCCCACCGGACGCATCGCTAAGCTCGCCCCCAAGTTCGTAGGTCCGTATCGAATCACCGAAATCCGTGGCTACGTAGCTACCGTCATACCCCTTACTAGACCGACTTGGAAGCCCCGACAGGTACACTTCGATAGGATGAAGCCCTGCCTTTTCGATGACACTGTAGGAGACAGTGACCCGGAACGGCTATTGGAACCGTTCGGGGCTGATCCCGCCATCGAGCCCGAAGCCGAATAGTACCCTGTCGAAATCCGTCCATCCCGTCAGTTGCCCACTTAGAAGAAACTCGTACTGTTGTCTTTCCCGCCCTCATTCCATTCCGGGTCGTTAAAGTCCAAGGTTGCTTCGAAGATTGTCGCTTATCTAACATTAACCTAATAACGGGATCAAAAACTTTAAATTTCTCAGACTAATAAAAATTAGGAAGCTATAACCTTAATATGAGCCAGTTACACGCCTCACTTTTACGTCTGTCACTCGCCTCCGAATTCCTACTTTACGACCCGAACTACTGTCATCTCCCTCAAGTCCGCTAAGTTCGAGCGATAATAGGAGCGCTGTTTACTGAGCAAAATTCCGTCTCGGTAC
>JBATJK010000229.1:0-3663 GCA_049668445.1 Gemmatimonadota bacterium | reverse complement strand
GCTGGCCGTGGTAGCCGTTGGTGGCAGGATTCACTCGCATGCCGGCGAGCTTGTGCATCGGCCCGCCCAGCTCGGCCAGCGGGGGATAGAGGATGGGGTCGGCGAGGAGCATGTACTCGCCCGTCGGTGCCGTCCACACCCGGGGGAGCTGTGGCGCGTAGAGCACCTCCAGCACGTCTGCGGGGGGAGACTGCCACCCGGCCGCCGGCTGCACCCCGGTCTCCTGCGCCCCTGCGCCCGACGCCATCATGAGGGCTGCAACGGAGAACAGCAGGTTTGCCAGTATCACGAACGTTCTTTTCATTCTTGACCTCCATGGCTGACCTGGGCGGTCAGCGCTCTGATGGCAGCCGACTTGTGCGGGCTCGGAGCACCTAAGGAGCCGCGAGGGGGTCGCGGGTCTGACCAAGATACCGGGGGGCCGGGGGATGCGCTAAGACCTGGCAGTAGGGTGAACCGCCCTCAGTCCCCCGGTTCTCGCTCCAGGGCTTCGATCAAACGATCCACATCGGCTTCGGAAGGTGTGGCCGCGCTTCAGACCTGTTCACCCAGCCTCTGCCGGTTGATGCAGCGCCCACCACGCTCGCGCCCTGTCCTCGGTCCACTCTGCTTCCAACTCGATCGTACCCAGTCGACGTGCCAACTCACGAGCCGTCTGCGGCCGCTCAGCCGGGTTCTTGGACAGACATGCCAGAATGATCTCATCGAGCGGCGCCGGAATGCACAGCTCGGTCCGGGTCGAGGGCGGGGCGGGATCGGTCTGGACGTGGTGCACGAGAAGCGCGACGGGTGTGTCGGCGGTGAACACTTGCTGCCCGGTCAGGAGCCAGTAGGCCAGGCAGCCCGTGGCGTAGATGTCGCTTCGCCGATCGAGGTCCGCGGCTCCCAGGGCTTGCTCTGGGGACAGAAAGGCGGGAGTGCCCTGTATGGCATCTGCGTTGGTGAGACCGGGGTCGCCAGGCTCCCCCGGTGATTCCTTCACGATTCCAAAGTCCAGGACCTTCACGAAGTCCAGCTCCTCACCGTAGCGACACACGAACACGTTGGCGGGCTTGATGTCCCGGTGGACCAGTCCGCGGGAGTGGGCTTCGGAGAGAGAGTGGCACACCTGGATGAGAAGGTGAATGGCCCGCTCGGCAGGAACTGGACCGAACTGCCGCACCAGCGTGTCGGCGTCGAGTCCGTCGAGCAGTTCCATTGCGAAGTAAAAGGCGCCGTTGTCTGTGGTGCCGAAATCGAATAGCTCGACGGTGTGGGGCGAGCGCAGACTGGCGATCGCCTGAGCCTCACGCTCGAATCGCTGGACCAAGTCCGTTGCGGTCCTCTGGTCGGTACTTCCTTTCGCATCCTGCTTGATGAGCTTGATGGCAGCGGGCCGGGCCAGCATACGGTGTCGGGCGCGCCATACCTCGCCCATCCCGCCCTGCCCCAGCAGTTCCTCCAACTGGTAGCTCCCCGCCCGGCGCGCCGCAGCCACCTCGCGACCCAGCCCGTAGACGACCCTTGCGCTGATGTACGCGAACACGACCGCGAACGCGGAGGCCATCACCGCACTCTGATAGCTACTCGCATCCGCAACGACTCTCCCCGATACGTCGAGCAGCACGAGGGCGATGGGCACCGTGGACGCGGCAGCGATCGAGCCCAGCAGCATCTTCCGGGGCGGTCCGGGAAGCAACGTCGGGAAGAGGATGACGATCACCGGAACCCATGTCAGGTTTGGAAGGATTCCGATCTCGCGGTAGTACCCCCACAAGGTACCGATCGCGAGAATGGAGCACACCAGGACCTCGTACCCCAGTCCCAGCGTGAGCAGGCGCGACGGAGATACCCGGCGGCTGCCGGCTGCCCACCACAGAACCAGGGAGGCAGCGACCGCGATGACATTGGCAACGTGAGCGGCCTCGCGCTTGATCAGCCCCGGCGGCAGAGATCCATCGGTCAGTAGCAGCGAGATCGCCGTCCCGACGGCAACGACGAGTTCTATGCCGAACGCGGCGAGAAGAAGCAGGGCCAGGATTCGAATCCGTTTGCGAACCTGCTCCAGGAGGTCTGGAGGAAGAGCCAACGAGATTGAGGAATCCGTCGGGCCGTCAGCGACGTGGACGAGAGTGGCCCGCTGGTCACCAGTTTGCGGAGCCGGGCGACCAGCGTGGCGACGGTCTGCAATCGTCGCGGCGGTCTCGATCTTGAATGCGGAGCCGACCTGGTCAATGGTCATGCGGGCAAGATCGCGGATGTCAGTGACAGTGGGAAGGCCCCGAGCAGCGGACCTCGTTGCGCTCCCTCCGGTTCACACCTGCACGACCACCTCGTGCGTCCGCCCGTCATCCGCGAGCGGAATTCGGTCGGGCGGAACGTCGGTCCCGTCGAGCGTCGCCTTCCTCACGCGGGATCTCGATCCGGTGCCTCGAGGGCCCGCGGGCTCGGTGTTCTCGACATGCACCTCATACGTAGCCGAGCCGAACCGGAGCCGCGCGCGGAAGCCGTCCCACGAGGCCGGAATGCACGGCTGGATGCGGAGCGCGTCCCCCTCTCGCACGAGGCCGAGGATCGCTTCGACGCCGAGCCGGTACAGCCAGGCAGCGGATCCTGTGTACCACGTCCACCCGCCACGGCCAGTGAATGGCGGAACACCGTAGACGTCACCCGCCGTCACGTACGGCTCCACCGAGTACTGGATCGCCTGGGCCAGCGTCGCGCTGCACCGGATCGGGTTCAGGTAGTCGAACAGGCACGCCGCCCGCTCACCGTCCCCGAGCGCCGCGAACGCCCACGCCACCCAGGCCGCCGCGTGCGTGTACTGCCCGCCGTTCTCCCGGATGCCCGGCGGATAGCCGCGGATGTAGCCGGGATCCGGTTCCGCTTCGTCGAACGGCGGCGTCAGCAGAAGAACGAGTCGGTCGTCGTCCCGGACCAGCAGCCGGTCGACGGATTGCATGGCGGTGCGCGCCCGGCCCGGGTCGCCGCCGCCGGCGAGCACGGACCACGCCTGGCTGATCGCATCGATCCGCGCCTCCCGGTTCGAAGCCGAACCGATCGCCGTTCCATCGTCGTGAAACGCGCGCAGGTACCACTCGCCGTCCCACGCCGACTCGTCGATGCGCCGCGGGAGCCGCTCGGCCAGCTCGAGAAAATAGCGCTCGCGCAGAACACCCCTGTGCGCCCGGGCCACCGGCGCGAAGTCACGCGCCACCGCCGTCAGGAACCACCCGAGCCACACGCTCTCGCCCTGCCCCTGGAGGCCGAGGCGGTTCATGCCGTCGTTCCAGTCGCCGCTTCCGATGAGAGGCAGATCGTGCCGGCCGGACGTCGCACCGCGTTCGATAGCCCGCGCGGCGTGCTCGTACAGAGTCTCGGACGAGGACATTGGCTCGTATCGGTCGAACCACTCGGCCTCTCCCGGCTCGAGGGCCCGGCCCCGCAGGTAGGGAAGGCGCTCGTCGAGAATGGAGGTGTCACCCGTGCAGCGGACGTATGCGGCCGTCACGTAGGGCAGCCACAGCAGGTCATCCGAGCAGCGCGTGCGCACCCCCGTTGTCGTGCCCGGCAGCCACCAGTGGAGCACATCCCCCTCCTCGAACTGCCGGCGGGCCGCCTCGAGGATGTGCGCCCGGGCCACGCCGGGCTCGGCGTGCAGCAGCGCCAGCACGTCCTGAAGCT
>JBATJK010000228.1:0-2321 GCA_049668445.1 Gemmatimonadota bacterium | reverse complement strand
GACCACGCGGGCGCCGATGACGCGGCCCTGGCGGTCGACCTCCAGGTCGAGGACGGGCGCCAGACCGTTGGGGCCCCGGAGATTGAAGCGGGCCCACGTCCAGAAGTTGCCCAGGCTGTATGCGATGAACCGGTCCCGGTATACTTCGACGGCACGGGGAACGTGCGGGCCGTGGCCGATGACCACGTCCGCCCCGGCGTCCACCGCGGCGTGCGCGAACTCGTACACGTTCCCGCGCCGCTCTCCGTAGAACTCCTCGGGTTCCCGCGTGACGTGAATGCGGTCTGCGCCTTCCGCGCCGCCGTGAAAGGAGACGATCACCAGGTCGTGTGTGCGGTCCAACCCGGCAACGAGACGCCTGAGTCCATCCAGGTCGTGGATGCTGATGGTGCCCTTGTTGGGAGAGAAGCCGGCGAGCCCGACGCGCGTACCGTCGTCGAGTTCCAACGTGCCGGTGATCGCACCGGCCTGGGCCAGTCCTCCGTAGACGATCCCGTGCTCCTCCAGTGCCGCGATGGTCGCCGCCCGTCCAGCCTCCAGGAAGTCGCCGCTGTGGTTGTTCGCCAGCGACATCAGGTTGAATCCCATGCCGGCCAGCAGACCGGCGTACCACTCCGGACTTCTGAAGGCGTAGCAGGCGTCCATGTTGCGGCACCGTTTCGACTCGCCGCCCTCGTCGAACAGGGCGCCCTCGAGGTTTCCGAACACGACGTCGCCCGAACGCAGGACCTCGACCAGGTCCGCTCCGATCAACTCGGCGGGGGAAACGCCAGGGACGATCCTCGGGTCCAGGTAGGTCGAATCGGGGAACGCGGTGCCCATCATGATGTCCCCCACCGCCACGATCCGAATGGTCTCGGCTCGAGCACCGGCGGAACGAGCGTCAGGGGGCGCCGTCGGGAAGGCCGACCCGGGGCTCTGCGCCAGGGCAGGCGCGGAAGAGCAGAGACTCGCCAGGACGATGAGGCCTGAGAGAATCGGATTATGCCTCGCGGCGGGCCTTGATATATTGTGCAAGCTCGCGCTCCCGTTGGGGTCGGAGCGAGTATGCTTGCGGGCGCCGGATCGAGGCAAGGTCGGCCCGAACCGATCGTCCGTCGAAAGAACTGAACGGAGGCAGGCTTGCAGATTCCTGGCAGCACCTTGAAGCACGGCGCCATCGCGGTGGCGTGCGCTGCGATTCTCGGCGCCTGTTCGAGTGCTCCACCGCCGGCCCGGCCCGTGCCGCCCCCGATCACGGATGACGCCGCACCCGAAGTGCTCGCGGGCAAGGTCGTATGGCACGATCTGCTTACGCACGACGCGGGCGCCGCCCGCGAGTTCTACGGAGCGGTGTTCGGATGGGGTTTCGAGGAGTCCGAGGAAGCCCCCGGGCGCTACTGGGACATCACGAGGGAAGGCCGCGTCATCGGCGGTATCTTCGCGGCCGATGCGGACGAACTCGACTCGCCACTGTGGCTCGTTTCGATATCCGTTCTCGACGTGGATGGTTCAGCCTCGCAGGCCGGCGGTCTCGGTGCGTCGGTGACCGTTCCGCCTTCCGATCTGCCGAATCGGGGGCGCTACGCCGTCGTGGAGGATCCGCAGGGCGCGTTCTTCGTGGTGCTCCGATCGGCGTCGGGTGATCCGAGAGACACTCAGGATCACGAGCCGGGTGAATGGCTGTGGAGCGAGTTGTGGACCAGCGACGCGCCCGGAGCGGTCGCGTTCTACGAGGATCTCCTGGGCTACCGATCCGAGGGGATCGCCGCGCGTCTCGAAGAAGTCGCCGAGGATGAGTACGGCGAGGCCATTGCCGAAGGGGATCTGCCCATCGTGTTCTTCGCCATGTACACGGGCGAAAAGGTGCGGGCGGGGATTCACCAGCTTCCCGCCGATGGGCCGCCGCACTGGTTGCCCTACGTGGCCGTCCGTGATGTGGCGGAGGCGGTCGCACGCGCCGTGGAGCAAGGGGGAGAGGTGCTCCTGCCGCCGGAGGCCGTGAACAACGGGGAAGCCGCGATCCTGGCGGACCCGGCCGGTGCGCCATTCGGCGTGCAACAATGGCCTCGTCCAGAGGGAGGTGACCGATGAAGCGCCGTGTGCGACTGACGCTCGTCGTCTGCCTGGCGGCGATGGGACTGGTCCTCGGAGGCTGTGCCGGCGGCGGCTACCCCAGCGTCTACGTGGGAGTGAGCGGTCCCGGGCCCTACTATGGCGGACCCTACGGAGGGTATGGCGGACCGTACGGCGGGGGCTACTGGGGGCCGGGTCGGGTAGGAGGCGGAGTGGTGATCACGGGTCGGCCCTTCTAGCCCTGCCAGCCCTACCAGGCCCGCATG
>JBATJK010000227.1:0-20153 GCA_049668445.1 Gemmatimonadota bacterium | reverse complement strand
GTGGCCGTTCTCGGAGCTACCGGCAGCATCGGCGGCTCGACGCTGAACGTCATCAGCCGTCACCCGGAACGGTTCAAGGTCGCCGTCCTCACGGCCGGTCGGCGAGCCGACGCCCTGGATCGGCTGGCCATGCGCTGGAATCCCGACTACGTGGTCCTGGCCGGAGCGCCGGACTCGACGGCCGGGCCAGGCTGGCAGGGTGATTGGCGGTTCGGGAGCGAGGCGATGGGCCTGGCTGCCGCGGATCCGGCGATACCCATCGTGGTGAACGCTCTCGTTGGCTTCGCCGGTCTTGAATCGACGCTTGCCGCCCTGGGGGCGGGAAAGCAGCTGGCGCTGGCGAACAAGGAATCGCTGGTCGTCGGGGGAGATCTCGTTCTGGAAGCGGCGGCCACCGGCGGGGGCGATCTCATACCGGTGGACAGCGAGCACAGCGCGATTCTTCAATGCCTGGGTGGGCGTCCCACGTCGGAAGTGCACCGGGTGATCCTGACGGCCTCGGGTGGGCCGTTTCGGGAGTGGCCGGCCTCGCGATTCGCTTCCATTCGGCCCGAGGATGCCCTGGCACATCCCACTTGGAGCATGGGGGACAAGATCACGGTCGATTCGGCGACGTTGGCCAACAAGGCGCTGGAGGTGATCGAAGCGCACCTGCTCTTCGGACTCGACTTCGACGCGATCGATGTCGTCGTGCATCCGGCTTCGATCGTTCATTCCATGGTCGAATTCAACGACGGCTCGACCGTTTCGCAGCTCGGACACCCGACGATGGAAATCCCGATCCAGTACGCCCTCTCGGCCCCCGAGCACCTGCCGAACGAGTTCCGCTCTTTCGACCCGGTGGAGGCGAGCCCGCTCGAGTTCGAGCGCCTGCGCCGAGAGGACTTCCCCATGTTCGAGTTGGGCGTGGAGGCGGGTCGTTCAGGAGGCACGGCCCCGGCCGTCTACAACGCCGCCAACGAAGTAGCGGTGCGGGCCTTTCTGGACGGTGGGTTGGGCTTTCTCGGTATCCCGGATGTCGTGGAGACCGTGCTGTCCTCGATGCCCACCACGCCTGTCGAGAGTCTCGAGCACCTGGTCGAAGTCGACGCGGAGGCCCGTTCACGGTCCCGTGAGAGTGTCGGAACACCGCTGGCGACGAGGGGTGATAGCACTCCGTGAGCGCACACTATTCACCTGTATCTGACGGCCCTGGCGAATGCTGATCACCATTCTTGCGACTGTCGTCGTGCTTGGCGTCCTGATCCTGATCCATGAACTGGGTCATTTCTGGGCGGCCAAGGCGGTGGACATAGAAGTGTCCCGTTTCTCGATCGGGTTCGGGCCGAAGATCGCCGGCTTCAAGCGCGGAGAAACCGAATACGTCCTCGCCGCGATACCGCTGGGCGGCTACGTGAAGATGGAGGGTATGGTCGGTGAGGACGCCGTGGCTCCACTGGAGGGGAAGACCGAGCCCGCCCGCCCGCCGTCGCCCCGCGACTTCGATGCGAAGCCCCTGTGGGCTCGATTCCTGGTGATCATCGCCGGGGTCACGATGAACTTCCTCTTCGCGTTCGTGGCCTTCACGTTCGTGGCCAGGTCCGAGGGAGCCGTCGATCCGATCGTCGGACGATTGGAGCCCAACAGCCCGGCCGAGGCCGCGGGCTTTCAGAGAGGCGACGTAATACTCGAGTTGGATGGTCGCCGAATTCGGAACTGGGACGAGGTTCAGCAGTACGTGAGCATGCGTCCCGAGACCCCCATGAAGGTCACCGTCGAGCGCGAGGATGCTTCGCTTGAGCTCGAGGCGACTCCGGGGAAGGTCGTGGTATACAACACGCTGGTCCGCGATTCCGTGGACGTGGGGATCCTGGGAATCGAGGTGTGGGTGGATCGGGCGGTGCGGGATCTGACCGTGACGGAGTCCGTGGCGGCGGGGTGGCACCGAACCGGTGCGTGGACCCTCGAGATCTTCTCGTTCCTCAAGCGGGTGGTGACGGGCCAGGGATCGACCAAGGAACTGGGCGGTCCTATCGTGATTGGTCAGCTGTCGGGAGCGGCGGCGCGACAGGGCCTGGCGGCCTTCCTCAATTTCATGGCCATCATCAGCGTGAACCTGGCGGTGCTCAATCTTCTTCCCATTCCAGTGCTCGACGGCGGCCACCTGGTGTTCTTGTTCGCCGAGGGGGTGCGTGGAGGGCGCCCGGTCAGTCCGCAGAACCGGCTGAGATGGACACAGGTAGGCATGATCCTGGTGATGGGTCTGATGGTGCTGGCCTTTGCCAACGACATCATGCGCCTGGTGGGAATCTGATCCGAGGTCTCGAACCTGACGTCGGGTCGCTCTAGCCGAACAGCTGGAGCTGCGGCCCGCCGTTTCGCACCACGTCCACCAGGGCCGCCACGTCGTACAGAGGCGAGGGGCTGTCCTGTCGAGCGACGTCCACCACGCCCCGGTACCCCTTCCGAGCGAGCCTGCTCCTGGCCGCCCGTACCGCCTGGTCCGGCGCGTTGCACTCGTCGCTCAGGTGAGCGAGGAGGAATCCGCCGAGGCTGGGGTGCAGCAGGTCCACGGCCAGGTCCGCGGCGAGCCGGTTGGACAGGTGACCGCGACTACCGCCTATCCGCTGCTTCACCGACCACGGATATGGACTCTCCCGCAGCATGATCTCATCGTGGTTGGATTCCAGTACCACGAAGTGACATCCGGCCAGCGCATTCCGGACCGGGGTGGTAGCGCGTCCGAGATCGGTGGCCACTCCCACCTTGAGGCCGCTCTCGGGATCCAGGATGGTCAGCGCCACGGGGTCCGCAGCGTCGTGACAGGTGGACGACGGGTGAACGCGGACGTCCCCGAGATCGAAAGGGACCTCTCCCTCGTAGTGCCGCACGGTCTCCGATCCCCGGAGCAGCGGGGCACAGGCTCGTTCGGTGGCCGGTGTCAGGTACAGGGGCCAGCTCCAGCGTCGCGCCGCGATGCCGATACCCGCGGTGTGGTCGCGGTGCTCGTGGGTGACGACAATCGCCTGGATGGATTCGGGGGAGACCCCCAGAAGCTTCAGCCGACGGGCGATCTCGGAGCCGCTGAAGCCGGCATCCACCAGGAAGCGGGTCTGGCCGCATTCGACGAACACGGAATTCCCGCGGCTGCCGCTTCCCAGCGTCGCGACCCTCAAACGGCGTCACCCCTGTCCGCGGCGTCCCAGCAGGAGGCCAGCCACTCGGACGTGCCCTCGTTGAACTCGACATCGCGGCGTTCGAGAACTCGCTGGGCCAGAGCGAGGAATCGATCGCGATCGTATACGGGGCCGCCCGGCTCGGAGCCCCACGAGAACGGAGGCACCCAGGTGGGGGGCAGGGGAGCGCCAAACAGATTCGAGCCGGCACCCACGACGGTACCCGTATTGACGAGCGTACCGATCGCGGTCTTCACGTGATCGCCAACCAGGCAGCCCAGTTTGCGGAGCCCCGTGTCGATCGGTCCATCCGGCCCACCGATTCGGACCGGACCGTAGGTATTCTTGAGATCACTGTTGGTCGTCATGGCGCCGAGATTCACCCAGCGGCCCAGGTAGGAGTGCCCCAGAAATCCGTCGTGCGCCTTGTTCGTGAAGCCGAGGATTACGGATTCCTCGATCTCTCCTCTGAGTCGGCACACGGGGCCGATGCTGGAGGTCCCGATGGCGCCCCCCAGCAGGACCGTGGATGGACCTACGTACAGCGGACCTTCGAGTCGGCAGCCGGCTCTCACCTCCACCCGTTCGGCCAGCCGCACGGGGCCATCGCGCGTGTCGAACACGACGCCGGGCTCCACGAGTACGTCTGAGTCGAGGATCAGTGCGTGAGACCCCAGCTTCCAGGTGCCCTCGGGCAGTTCCTCGACTCCGCCGCGGCTGGCGGCCTCGCGGGCCAGGTCTGCGGCGAGGCGGCCGGGGTTCTCAGCCACGAATCGCCACGCGGTATCGACGTAGCCACCGTCGACGCTTTGCCTCCCCCACTCCCCACGCGCGACCCCCTCGTCTGGAGTCTCGAGCCAGCTCTGCTCCGGCCCGGCCTTGCCAGCGGGAAGATAGCAGCCGACCACCTCGTCATCGGTCATGAGCAGGACGGGTTTGTTGCCGCGTCCTTCGAATCGGGCTTCCGCCGAAGGCACGAACCGTGACGAGATCACGAGGCGCTCTTCCTCGGCCGACAGAGGCCCGCGCCCGATCACGTTCGGAGCGTCGCTCTCCTGGAAAGCCTCCAGCCAGGGGCGGCTGAGAACGGATGTGGTGGGGCGCCCGGCGAAGCGCTCGAGACGCTCCCGCAGAAGCGAAGTGCCGAAGAGAAGCTCCGAACAGGGTCGGGTGAGCGAGAACGGGTGCCAGGTGTCGGCTACGCTGTCATCGAACAGATAGAGCTTCATCTCACTCGTCTCCTGCGCGCAGGCGAGTCAACAGCTTCTTGAGTTCCGGGGCCGACGACCGCCGGGTGACCATGGTTACACCTCCCGAACGCACGACGACCAGATCGTCGACATCGAACAGGACGACCTCGCCCTCTTCGGCCCAGACCACGTTGCCCGTCGCCTCGACCACCTTCGCGGAGCCCACGAGGACGTTTCCGTGGCTATCCGTGGGCCGAGTGCGGGCAAGGGCGTTCCAGGAGCCCACGTCGTCCCAGGCGAAACCGGCCAGAGCCACCTCGACGGCCGGCGAACGTTCCATCACGGCGACATCGATACTGACGGGCTCGACGGCTGCGAAAAAAGCCTCGGGTCCCTCACTCTCGAGCAGAGGCAACGCGCGGGAAATCTCCGGCGCCAGGTCGCGAACGGCGGCTAGCAGGTCAGCGGCCCGCCACACGAAGATCCCGCTGTTCCACAGGAAGCCGCCCGCAGCCAGGTATCCCTCAGCCGTCTCGAGGTCGGGCTTCTCGACGAATCGCCGGGCTCGCCAAGTCCGGTCCCCCGTACCCTCCCCGACCTCGATATAGCCGTAGCCCGTCTCCGGTCGATCGGGTTCGATTCCGAGGCACACGAGAGACCCGCGGTTGGCCGCGGATACGGCCCGGTCGATGGTCTCGACCAGTTCCGACAAGGGGTGGATCACGTGATCGGCGTGAAGCGAGATCATAGTGGCCCCCGGGCTCAGCTTCTCGATCTCGAACGCCGCCCACGCGAGCGCGGGACCGGTGCTTCTTGCCGCCGGCTCAACGAGAAAGCGAGTCCTGGTCAGCCCCGGGGCGGATTCGCATAGAGAAGCGATGAGCGGCTCGCTGGCGACGACCCGAACGCGCTCGGGGCCCACGAGAGACTCGGCCCGCTCCAGCGTGTCCTGAATGAGAGGTCGGGGGCTTCCGAGAGGCAGCAACTGCTTGGGTCGATCCGGTCGAGACGCGGGCCAGAAGCGACTTCCTTCTCCACCCGCGAGGACGACGGCGTAGCAATCCGAAGATGAGTTCATATTGACCAAGGGGCAGCAAGGGCTCGAATCGGGAACAGGGCGTGCTGACGCGAGTAACTGGCCATGCAGAGCAAGGTACTGGACCTCGCGCCGGGGAGAAACTCTGCTATCTTTCCGCCGACGAGCACTTGAGAGGAGCCTTTCATTGTCAGTGATTCGATATATTCCGGTCGTGAGCCTGGTCGCGATTGTGGGCCTGTCCGCATGCGGCAACGGCACTGAGCCGATCTTGATCCCAATTCCTGATGAGACCCGCGAAGCCACGGTGGTGGACGTCAGCACGGGGTCGATCGCCGACCCGTCCGCCTTCGATGTGATCACCGGCGAAGCGGTCCGCACGGATCAGTTCTCGGGCTGGGACTTCGTGTTCCAGATCACAGAGGATGGCGGAGCGGTCTGGTGGCCGCGAAGCTCGATCATCGAAGAGAACGAAGACTCCGGACTCCAGCTCAGCTCCCTCGACTTCGACGCGCTTGTCGAGGCGCCGGAGGCTGGCTACGAGCAGTTCGAGTCCGTGCCGGTCTCCGTTGGAGACGTGTTCGCCGCGCGCAGCCGCAGGGATCCCGCTTTCGGCAGCGTCCGGTGCCGACACTTCGCCAAACTCGAGATCCTCGAAATCGACGTTGACGAAGGCACGGTCTCGTTTCAGCACCTTGTGAACCCCAACTGCGAGAAGCGGAAACTGGTCCCGGGAGCCGAGGAGTAGGTGCTCGATCTGCGGGCGTTTCGCACGGGAGCGGACGAGGCGCGGGATCGGCTGGCGCGTCGAGACGACCCCGGCATCCTCGCAGCCCTGGATCGATCCCTGGCCCTCGACGCCCGTCGCAGAGAGGTGATCTCGGAGGTGGAGGTCCTCAAGGCACGGCGCAATGACGTGTCGCGGGAGATCGGAGACCGGAAGCGGGAAGGTGCCGAGGCCGCGGACCTGATCGCGGACATGCAGCGGGTCGCGGACCAGATCCGTGATCTGGACGCGGACCTCCACCAGGTGGAAGAGGCGCTGCGATCCGAACTGCTGTCCATCCCCAACGTACCCGACGACAGGGTTCCGATGGGCGGTGAGGGTGACTTCGAGATCGTCCGGGAATGGGGAGCGACACCGGAGCTGGACTGCGACCCCCGTCCCCACTGGGACATCGGTGCCGATCTGGGCATCCTCGATCTCGAGCGTGGGGCCAGGATCGCGGGTTCGGGTTTCCCCCTGCTGATGGGAGCGGGAGCCCGTCTGAGCCGCGGGCTCATCGATTTCATGCTCGACCTGCATACGCGCGAGCATGGCTACATCGAAGTCGCGCCTCCTTTCCTGGCGAACCGGGACTGCCTCATTGGTACCGGCCAGCTTCCGAAGTTCGAGGACGATCAATACCGCACTGACCCCGACGATCTGTTTCTCATCCCCACGGCGGAAGTCCCGGTGACCAACCTGCACCGAGGGGAGATCCTCGACGGCCGGGAACTGCCGAAGGCGTACGTCGCCTACACGCCGTGCTTCCGACGGGAGGCCGGCGCGGCGGGCCGGGACACGCGTGGATTGCTGAGGGTTCACCAATTCGACAAGGTCGAGCTCGTGCGCTTCACCAGGCCGGAGGACTCGGTCGACGAGTTGGAGCGCCTGACGCGTCACGCTGAGACCGTGCTCGAGAGGCTGAATTTGCCCTATCGCCGCATCCTCCTGGCGGCCGGGGATCTCGGTTTCTCCAACGCGATTACGTATGACCTCGAAGTCTGGTCGGTGGGGGTCGGAAAGTGGTTGGAGGTGTCCAGTTGCTCTTCCTACACCGACTACCAGGCCCGCCGGGCTGATATCCGGTACAGGCCGGACGGAAAGGGCAAACCGACGCACCTTCACACGCTCAACGGGTCCGCGGTAGCGCTGGCTCGCACGATGGTGGCGCTGCTGGAGAACAACCTGCAGAGGGACGGGAGCGTGCTCGTGCCCGAGGTCCTTCGCGACTACGTGCGACAGGAGCGGCTGACGATCTCGTGATCCGGCGATTGGTACCGATCGGCATCGTCGCCGCATTCTCAGCGGTTCTCGTTTCCTATCTCGCCTATACCTGGCAACTCTCCCAGGAAATGCGGGCCAACGCGGCCGTCTTCAGTCGCATCTACTTCCAGGTGGTACAGGCCGTAACCTCGGCTGAGGGAATGACGGCCGAAGGGGAGCTCAACCTGATTCTGCAGCTCCGGGACCTCGGCATTCCCGTCGTTCAAACCGACCTGGAGGGAAGTCCGACACTGGTCAGCAACCTCCCCTTCGATGCCGGACTCGACGACCCGGCTGGAGTGGAGCGCGTGCGTCGCTACGTCGAGCGCCTGGATGAAGCGAACCCGCCCCTGGTCGACACGGAACGGAACTTCGTCGTGCACTACGGCGATCCACTGTACCTCCAGCGATTGCGGTGGATCCCGTGGCTGCAGGCGATCCTGCTCCTGGGCGTGGTGGGCACCGGAGCGTGGATGATTCGCACCTCTTCACAGAGCGAACGGGAACGGATCTGGACCGCGATGGCTCGCGAGTCGGCGCACCAGATGGGTACGCCGCTTAGTTCACTGGTCGGCTGGCTGGAGTTGCTCGACGCGACCGCTCCGCCGGAGGCTGTTCGCCCTGACGGGATCAATGTCCTGGTCGAGATGGAAGATGACGTCCGGCGTCTCGAAAAGGTGTCGCGGAGGTTCGAGCTCATAGGGCGTCGCCCGGCCCTCCGGCCGGTATCACTTCACGAGGTAGTCGGGCGGGTCAGCCGCTACTTCAGGGCCCGCATGCCGTCGATGCGCTCGCAGGTGAGGCTCGAGGTGGAGATCCCCGAGGACGCTCCGATGGTGCTGGGCAACGAGACTCTTCTCGAGTGGGCGTTCGAGAATCTCTTCAAGAACTCTCTTGACTCCCTGGCGGGGCGGGACGGGCTGATCCAGGTGACGTGGCTCGGCATGGACGGGGGGATGGCGCAACTCAGGTTCGCCGACGATGGCCCCGGGGTCGATCCGGGCCTCGGGACTCGCGTGTTCGACGTGGGTGTGACGACGAAGCGAGGAGGCTGGGGCGTCGGGCTTTCCCTGGTGCGACGCATCTTCGTGCAGGTTCACAAGGGATCCGTGGCGCTCGAGCCGGCCGAGAAGGGCGCCAGCTTCGCGATTACTCTGCCGCTGGCGGGATCGGACGAGTGACCGGTCCGGCGCTCAATCCCGAGCAGCGGCATGCGGTGGAGTACGGGGAAGGCCCCCTCCTGGTCCTTGCCGGAGCCGGCTCTGGCAAGACACGCGTGCTGACGGCGCGCGTGTCGCGTCTCATCCAGGAGGACGGCGAGCGGCCTGAACGAATCCTCGCCGTCACCTTCACCAACAAAGCCGCGGGCGTGATGCGTGAGCGGATCGCGGATCTTCTTGGCGAGGAACCCAGGGGACTCTGGGTGGGGACGTTCCACTCGATCGCTGCCCGTCTGCTTCGACGTGAGGGCGACCGGCTGAGGCGGGGCGCGAACTTTACGATCTACGCGGAAGACGACTCCCTGAGAGCGATCAAGCGCGCCATGGAGGAGGCGGGTCTTGATACGGAGCGTTGGTCTCCCAACCTGATCCGTGGTCGCATTTCGGACGCCAAGAACGCCCTGGTGTCGGCGGACGAGTACGCCGCGTCGGCGTTCGACCTGGCCGCCAAGGCCACGGCAAAGGTGTATCCGGCCTATGAGCGCATCCTGGCCCGATCGAATGCCTATGATTTCGACGACCTGCTGGCCAACGCCGCGTGGTTGCTCGAGGGCGTGGAGGAGGTAGGCGATTGCTATGCCGCGAGGTTCCGGCACGTCCTGGTGGACGAGTACCAGGACACGAACCACGCTCAGTACCGAATCGTCAAGCGACTGGCCGCCGGGCACGGCAACATTTGTGTCGTCGGAGACGATGATCAGTCGATCTACGGGTGGCGAGGCGCGGACATCAGGAACATCCTCGACTTCGAGCGTGACTTTCCTGGAGCGGAGGTGGTGCGGCTCGAAGAGAACTACCGCTCCACCCCTTCGATCCTTGAGGTCGCCAATGAGGTGATCTCCAATAACCGGGATCGAAAGGAGAAGCGCCTGCGGACGCGCCGGCCGGCCGGCGAGCCGGTCCAGGTTATCCGCCTGGCGGATGAGAGAGCGGAATCGCAGTGGGTCGTGGCAGAGATACAGTCCAGTGCGGCGGGCAGGAACTTCGAGGACCACGTAGTGCTGTATCGGACGAACGCCCAGTCGAGACCGTTCGAGGAGTCGCTGAGGCGAGTCCGGATTCCCTATCGGATCGTGGGAGGTGTGCGGTTCTACGAACGCCGCGAGATCAAGGACGTCCTTTCGTATCTGCAACTGGCAGTCAATCCGGCTGACGAGGCGGCGTTTGCCCGAGCCGTGTCCTGGCCGCGGCGCGGTGTGGGGGGCGTGACCCTCGATAAGCTTCGCGAGGCAGCCGTGGCCCGGTCGCTGACCCTCCTGGCGGCGGCCGAGCTGGCGAAGAGCCTCGATGGGCTCCCCCCGGCTGGTGCGAGGTCGCTGGAGGACTTCGCGGCAGGGATCAGTGCGTTGGCCGAACTGGCGCGCGAGGGAACGGCGGAAGAGGTGATTCGCGAGTGCATCCGGAGTTTCGGAATGGTCGCGGCCCTGGAGACGGAGGAGGACGGGGCCGATCGAATTGCAAACGTGACCGAACTCCTGGCGGCTGCCGCTGCGTTTGATCCGGCTGAGGTGGAAGACGCGCTGCCGGAATCGACGGATCTCGAGCTGTATCTGCAGTCAGCGGCGCTGCACGCCGACATCGACGACTACGACGACCGGGAATCGGGTGTCACGCTCATGACACTGCACAACGCCAAGGGGCTCGAGTTTCCTGTCGTGTTCCTGGTCGGCATGGAGGACGGGTTGTTTCCGCTCGCCCGCGCGATGGAGAGTCGGGAGGAGCTGGAGGAGGAACGTCGGCTGTTCTACGTCGGGGTGACGCGGGCTGAAGATCGCCTCTTCATCACGCATGCGGATCGTCGCTGGCGATACGGAAGCGAGATGAGAGCCGACCCATCTTCGTTCCTGCAGGAACTTCCCGAAGGACCCGTACAGCACAGGTCTATGACGCAACGTGCCGGGAGCTTCGCTTCGCGACGACAGGGCGCAAGGAAGAAGGCATCGGGACCTCGGGCCAGGCCGCAGGCGGGAGCGTTCGGCGATCCCGGTCGATCGGCGGCCGGTGGCGACAGCTGGGCTGGGGGCTCGGGGGCATCCTTCGACTGGCACCGTGGCGGAAAACGGGCTACCCAATCCGAGGCGGAGGGATCTCTCCGTTACGATTTTTCGGACTCACAGGAAGAGCTGCGACTCGAAGCTGGGGCGAGGGTCGTTCACCCCAGATTCGGCGGTGGGCAGATCCTCTCGATCTCGGGCGAAGGCCGCCTCACTCGCGCCGAGATCGAGTTCGTGGATGGTGTCCGGCGCAAAGTCATGGTCGCGCATGCGGGGCTCCGGCCGGCGTGACCTCATCTCGCCAGGAGGAATCGTGAATGAGCGGGTCAGGGGACGGCGGCGTCTATCGTCGTGGTTCGGAATCGTCATGATGGCGGTGCTGGCGGGCGGTTGTACGGAAACGGCGGTCGACCTGGTGCTCGTGGGCGGAGACGTGTGGACGGGGGATGGGGACCAACCGTGGGCGACGGGGATCGCGGTGACCGAGGGGGCAATCGTCGCAGTGGACGCGGAGGACGTGATCCGGGGGATGATCGGAGCGGAGACTCGGGTGATCGAGCTCGACGGCCGTTTCGCCATGCCGGGCTTCATCGACACTCACACGCACTTCGTGGACGGTGGGTTCCGCCTTTCCGCCGTGGACCTGCGGGACGCCGACAGCCCCGAAGAGTTTGCCCGTCGCCTGGCCGAGTACGCCGGGGGCCTGGAAGCCGGGGAGTGGATCCTCGGGGGCGACTGGGACCACGAGATGTGGGGCGGTGAGCTTCCGGATCGTTCATGGATTGACGAGGTCACGCCCGACAACCCGGTGTTCGTCACCCGGCTCGACTGGCACATGGCACTGGCCAACACCCGGGCGATGGAGGTCGCGGGGCTATCGCCCGAGGTCCGTTCACCGGCCGGCGGTGAAGTCGTTCGGGATGGGACGGGCAGGCTGACCGGAGTATTCAAGGACGAGGCCATGCCTCTGGTCGGGGCTCACATCCCGCGACCTTCGGATGCGCAGCGTGACAGTGCGCTCATCGCGGCCATGCGGCACGCGGCGTCGCTGGGACTGACGGGCGTGACCGATATGGGATCGTGGGCCGATCTGGAGACCTATGAGCGCGCGCACGCAGCCGGAGACCTCACCCTGAGAGTGTACGCCTATGTCCCACTGTCTACCGTGGACCGGCTTGTCGAGAGGGTCGAGAAGGCCGGAAACGGAGATGAATGGCTCCGCATCGGTGGGCTCAAGGGCTTCGTGGATGGATCCCTGGGATCGGGAACCGCCCTGTTCGAGGAACCGTATTCGGACGAGCCGGACAACTTCGGACTGTTCGTAACTCCCCTCGAAGACCTGAGGAGGCAGGTCGTGAAGGCGGAGCAGGCCGGGATGCAGGTGGCCATTCACGCCATCGGTGACCGTGCGATCCGCGTTCTACTGGACCTGTACCAGGATCTCGAGGGCCAGTTCGGCGCGAGAGATCGGAGGTACCGCATCGAGCACGCCCAACATCTGGGCCCGGACGATGTCGACCGGTTCGCGCGGCTCGGCGTGGTCGCCGCCATGCAGCCCTACCACGCGATCGACGACGGGCGTTGGGCCGAGCGGCGGATCGGCAAGCAGCGTGCTCGGCTCACGTATGCGTTCCGTTCCCTCCTGGATTCCGACGCCGTCGTGGCGTTCGGCTCCGACTGGACCGTGGCTCCGCTCGATCCGGTCCTCGGGCTGTACGCCGCGGTGACCCGCCGCACCCTGGACGGCGCCAACCCGGAGGGGTGGGTCCCGGAGCAGAAGATCGACGTGGAGAGCGCCCTGAGGGCCTACACCGCATCGGCTGCCTGGGCGAGCTTCACCGACCAGCTGACGGGAAGGCTGTCGCCGGGACGGTTGGCTGACATCGTGGTCCTGAGCGAGAACCCCTTTGAGGTCGCGCCAGAGCGACTCCTCGAGGTCAGGGTCGACCGAACGATCGTGGGTGGGAGGGAAGTCTACCGGCGTCGCTAGGACGTCAGCCGAAGATCGCGTCCAGTTCGGGCGGGGCCGCGGTCCCACTCTTCCGGATCGCCCGCTCCACGGATTCGATGGCCTCGCCGTTGGCCGCTCCCCGTTCCTCCCACAATCGGGTCGCCCCCGACGGAAGGGGGAAATGATCGTCCGCCGTGGCCAGGATCGCTTCCGGGCTCTGCCAGCCTTCGGCAAGGAGTACTCGCCGCCGTATCTTCTTCGCGTCGTTCAGACTCTGATCCCCGATCGGATCCTCCGCCGCCGCTCTCGACAGATCGTCTCTGAGCAGGAAGTCGGCAACCATCTCGAAACCATGTCGCTGGTAGTGAACCACCTCGGTCGGGTCCAGATCCCAGCGAGAGTTGTCGATCACCGTGTCGAAGATCGAATGCCAGCTTTCGTTTCCGGAGATCCGGATCATTCCGCGAAAGATCCTCCTGTTCGTGGAGAACGTGAACAGGGTACTGGACAGGACCCTGTGAAACAGGGCGTCGGTCCCTGAGTGATCGAACTGAGTGACGATCCAACGAGCCAGCTGAGCGTACTCCGGTCCCACGTCCACATCCATGCGGTGTTCCCAATAGGAGTGGCCGAGCGCCCTCGTCGAAGGGGTGAGGGTCAGCATACGGGGCACGAAGGTGTTGTGAGCCAGGACATCCGCTGCCAGGTGGCACAGGTACCCGGTCATGGCCGAGCGCAGGCGCTCATCGTCTCCCGCCGCACGGTGGATCTCGCGAGCCACGTGCCAGTGATGGCAGTGCCGTCCAATCGGTGCGTACTTCTTGGCCATCGAGATGTCGGCGGCCAGACTTCCGTACAGGAAGTCGATCGGATACCGGGCGATGACCGCCGCGATGGAGGTGGGGAAGAGATCGAGGGATCGCAGAATTTCGATCCCGATCTGGGTGTGCGTCGCCGGTCCCCAGGCAAACGCGGTGTCGGGGGCCAGGAGGAGCAGCGCCGCCGCAACGACGACGCTTCCGACCAGTGCTTTGCTGCTCAACCCAGGCGCCTGCGCTCCGCGCGAGGCGACCTGCGCCGTTTCCTGCCTCGACCGCCCAGTCTGAGCGCACGCATGATGGCCGCCGTGGAGAAGAAGGTCTCCTCCGCCTCTTCGACGGCCACCTCGAGAAGGGCGTTGATCTCGGACACGCGGTCCTCGGCCAACTCCACCATGCTCTCTACTGAAGTCGTCGCGCGTATGACGGTCCGGTCGATTCGCTCAACATCGTCCACCAGTGACGTTGCCACGGCGCCGACCTGGTCCAGCAGCTGCTGCGACTGATCGAGCACGGGGAGCGCCTTCCGCTCAAGCTCTCCCGCCATTGCCTCGAGTTGGTGCATACCCTTCGACAACCGGGGCAGCAGCGCGATCATGGCGATGACGGTGCCAAGGCTGAGCACGATCCAAAGGACCAGCGACACGATGACCAGTATCTCGTAGAAGGTCACCAAACCTCCCGGTTTCGTGAGGGGGACAATGGGCGCAAGATGCCTCCATAACCCCCGCGAGACAACTTCCTCGAGTACCGGGTTGCACGATACGGGCCAGCGTTTGAGCGGGCCCGCCGGGAAATTCCGCCGCGCGCGGGCACATTACGCGTGGGTACGCTCATAACTCGCTATATACTCGATCGCCGCCGCCGGATCGCTGACGCTGCGCAGGCCTTCCACGAACGCCGGATCCCTGCCGAGTCGGGCGATTCGCGCCAGAAGTCGCGTATGGTGGCTGGCACGGTCGGGCGGTGAAAGGAGGACGAAGAACACGTGAACGGGTTGCCCATCCATCGACTGGTAATCTGCCCCCTCCGGACTGATGCCCAGGAGCACCTGGGGCTCGCGGATGGAAGAGCTGATCGCGTGTGGGATCGCGATTCCGTGCCCGATGCCCGTACTGAGGACCTTCTCACGCGCCAGCAGAGCGGCCAGGACGATCTCGGTGGTGGCGCCGGCGAACGGGGCCAGGAGCTGCTTGAGGATGCCCCGGACATCGTCATCCTGAACGTCAATGACGACTCGATCTTCAGCCAGGTACTCCGTGAGCGTCATGGCTCCGTCATCCCGGAGTTGAGGCCGGTCGTGCGGTCCGCGGTGTCGCGGGCGAACCCTGAAGCATAGAGGGCTGCCGGAAAACCTGTCAAGACGAGTCGAAACCGCGTTGCCGGGGCCGATGGGCGTGACCTAACTTGCCGCCGCCAAGGCGAAGCGCGCGCGAATGGGAATGACACGACGCAGGGGTGATGATGCACTACCGGATCGAGGGGCCCGCCAAACTCGGCGGCCGGTTCAAACCAGCCGGAAACAAGAACGCTGCGTTGCCCATCCTGGCCGGGTCCCTTCTCGCTGACGACCTGGTCGTCCTCGAGAACGTCCCGGACATCAGGGACGTACGGACGATGATCGAGTTGATGGAGGGCGTCGGCGCGACCGCCAGTTGGGAGGAGGGGGGACGCGTGGTCGTCGATCCTCGCGGGGTGACGGGCAGTGAGCTGGACGCCGATCTCTCGCGTAAGATTCGGGCGTCCATACTGCTGGCAGGCCCGCTACTGGCCCGGACGGGATCGGTGGTGCTGCCGCCTCCCGGCGGGGATGTCATCGGCCGTCGTCGGTTGGATACCCATTTCCTGGCGCTCGGTAAGCTCGGAACCGAGGTCGAGGTCGGGGATCGCTACGAGCTGCGAACGCGCCGTCTCAAGGGTGCGGACATCTTCCTCGATGAACCTTCGGTGACCGGCACGGAGAACGCCATCCTCGCCGCGGTCACGGCCGAAGGAACTACGCGGCTTCGAAACGCGGCTGCCGAGCCGCACGTCCAGGACCTGTGCGCCTTCCTCGTGTCCATGGGCGCGGAGATCCAGGGTATCGGCACGCACGACCTCGTGATCCAGGGTGTGGACCGCCTTGGTGGCACCAGCTACCGGATCGGTGCCGACCATATCGAGATCGGCAGCGTCATCGGCCTCGCCGCGATCACCGGCTCCGATCTCGTCATCGAGGACGTCGAAGCGGTGCATATGGATCCGCTTCGTATCGGGTTCGAGCGGCTCGGGATTGTCTGCGACCTGAAGGGCACGGATCTGCATGTCCCGGGGGACCAGGCCCTCGAGATCGAGGCCGATCTCGGTGACCAGGTCCCAAGTCTTGGCGACGGCCCGTGGCCCGCCTTTCCAGCCGACCTGATGTCGATCGCGCTCGTGGTGGCCACCCGGTGCAGGGGGACCATCCTGATTCACGAGAAGATGTTCGAGTCGCGCATGTACTTCGCCGACAAGGTCATCGCGATGGGCGGGCGGGTGATCCTCTGTGACCCGCACCGCGCGGTGGTCGTCGGACCGTCCCGCTTGCGAGGGTCAACCGTGGAGAGCCCGGACATCAGGGCGGGCATGGCGCTTCTGATCGCGGCGCTGGCGGCCGACGGGGTCAGCCGGATCCACAACATCGGTCAGATAGAGCGCGGGTACGAGAGGATCGACGAGCGCTTGCGTGCTCTCGGAGCTGCCATCGAGCGTGTCGAGGAGCGCCTCTGAGCGGCCGGCGGAATTCGGATTCGGGCGGGGCTGAGTCGCTCTATCATCGGATAGAGGACTGGGAGGCGGTCGGTCCGGGACTCGTGGCGGGTATTACGGCGGTGCCGCCGGGGGCGGGAGCGGGTTCGGAGGCGGACTTCGGACTCACGACCGGCGGTTCCTCGCGAGACGTCGAGCGTCGTTACGAGATGCTCGCCATCGCCACCGGGATGCACTCGTCCGTGGTGGCGCGCCAGGTGCACGGGACCCGCATCGTGGAGGTAGACTCATCGTCGGGTAGTGGACCCAGAGTCGTCGGAGAGGCCGACGGCTTCGTGACCTCGGCCAGAGGCGTCCTCCTGGCGGTGACGGCCGCGGATTGCGTTCCGGTGTTCATGGTCGACCTCCAAGGTCGCTGCATCGCCCTCCTTCACGCGGGTTGGAGAGGAGCCGCGGGCGGGATACTGGAGACCGGCCTCCTGACGTTGAATGCTCGTTTCGGGGTCGTGCCCGCGGATTTGACCGTGTATCTCGGTCCTTCGATCTGCGGATCCTGCTACGAGGTCGGAGTCGATGTGCTGCAGGCCTTCCGCCGGGACGCCGCAGGGCCGGCGAAGCTCGATCTGCGGGCTGAGCTTGCGCAAGAGGCCGTTCGGTCGGGGGTATCGGCGGAACGTGTCGTTCGGTCCGAATGGTGCACGCGATGCGGTCCGGTGCACCTGCACTCTCACCGGGCCCGGGGGGTGAAGGCCGGCAGAATGGCCGCCTTTCTCGGCCTCGTGCCCGGGACGCCGCGGGCAGATGGCCTCGGGGCCGGACGGTGGGAATTGCGATAGCGCGGCCCTTCTGCTAGGTTCACGCCCGTAGAACGCCGCCCGGCGCTGGCCAGCCGGGGAGGCTTATCGAAGGATGTTGAAGTGGGGAACCCTTATCGGCCCCACTTTTTTGTTGCGGGTCGCTCGCGGAATGCGGGCCAGAGAAGGTGGCGTGGCCGCATGGCAGGGAGCCTGGAGCGAGATCTGGATGAGTTCGTCTCCGGAATCGGCTTCGAGTTGGTCTCGATGGAACGCGGTGGGGGGCGACGGCGCCCCCTCCTTCGTCTGAGGGTGGACCGACCGGACAGCCGACCGGGTCACTCGTCGGTGACGGTGGACGACTGTGCAGCGGTAAGCAGGGCGGTGCGCGAGTTCCTTGAGGAGCGGGGGACCGGCGAGGATCAGTGGGTCCTCGAGGTGTCTTCGCCGGGAGTCGAACGGCCGCTCACCAGGGTCCGCGACTACGAGCGGTTTGCCGGTGAAATGGTCCGGTTGCGTGGACATGGGCCGCTGGTGGGAGGAAGTCGACAAATCGTCGGCCGACTGATCGGCCTCGAAAAGGAGGCCGGTCGGGATACGGTGGTGCTGGAAGTGGAGGGCGAGCGGACTTCGGTAGCGCTGTCTGCCATCGCCAGGGGAACGCTGGTCTACGAGTTCGCGGGATAGTCTTGAAGGCGCATGGAGGATAAAGACGTCAGATGAGCGATCAGATTCCGGTCGTTGAAGCGTTTCGTGTGATGGCGGCTAATAAGTCGCTGTCAGACAGCGAGTTGCATGATCTCATCCGGGACGGGATTCACGCCGCGCTGGCGCGGCGTTTCGGCGGGCCGGTCGAGGCCGAGATCGAGATTTTCCCTGATGGAGACATGAAGATCGTGGTCCTCAAAGAGGTCGTCGAGACCGTCGAGGACCCTGCGCGGGAGACCTCTCTCGAAGAGGCCCGCTGGGATGACCCGGACTTCCAGGTCGGAGACCTGCTTGAAATCCCGGTCGAATTCTCGGACTTCGGTCGCAACGCCGTGATGGCGGCTAAGCAGCGCATCATCCAGCGCGTTCGCGAGGGCGAGAGGGATCGGATCCGCGAGGAATTCAGCGGCATGGTGGGCGACCTCGTGTCTGGCGAGGTGCAGGCAATCGAGCGAGGCAAGATCGTCGTCATGCTGAATCGCGTCCGGGAGGCCGAGGCGGTGATCCCGTGGCGCGAACAGAACCCGCGTGAGCGATTCCGGCAGGGGGAGACGATTCGAGCGGTTCTCGGGAAGCTCGAGGAGACGCCCAGAGGACCCCGGTTGATTCTTTCACGCGCCGATCCGCTGTTCGTGAAGGCGTTGTTCGCGATCGAAGTGCCCGAGATCTATCAGGGCATCGTGGAAATCAAGGAAATCGTCCGCGAGGCGGGCGGTCGGACGAAAGTCGCCGTTTCGTCGAGAGATGACTCGGTCGACCCGGTGGGCGCCTGCGTCGGGCTCAAGGGCTCGCGCGTTCAGGCCGTTGTCTCGGAGCTGTCGGGCGAGCGGATTGACATTGTTCCCTGGCACCCGGACCCCGAGATCTTCGCCAGGCGAGCCCTGGCCCCGGCCAAGGTCTCGAAAGTGATATCGGACTCGGAGAGACACGTAATCACGGCCATCGTGGATGAGGACCAGTTGTCGCTCGCGATCGGACGGAACGGGCAGAACGTCCGTCTCGCGTCGCAGCTCATCGGGTGGCAGATAGACCTGTATTCCAGCCGGGATTGGCTATCGCGGGGGGCCGAGTCGAGCCTGTTCGGCGGAGGCGATGAGTACGAGGTCTCCGACTTCCCGCTGCTCGAACTCGAAGACATTCAGCCGACGACGCTTGCCGCTCTGCAGGCTGCCGGTATCAACACCTTCTTCGACGTACTGGACATGGACAGGGACGACTTCCTGCGGGTGCCCGGCATCGGCGAGGAGGATGCAGCGGTGCTGCTCACGCTGATCGACGAGCTGACGGTCGAAGACGAGGTGCCTGAGGGTGGGGCACCGGCCGGTGCCGCCAAGGCTGCATCGGCGGCGCCCGAGGTCGCTGAGGCAGGCGAGCCGGCGCAGGAGCCTGCCGCTGAGGAAGGCGAGTCGGCGGAGGAGCCTGCCGATGAGGCCGTGGTTGCGGTTGCGGAGGTCGAGGTGACCTCGGCGGTCGAAGAGGAGCCGGACAGGGCCGAGGACTGACCCTGGTGGAGCAGGAGAGACCGCGGCCGGGAGCGGCGCGGGATCGAAGTGTTCTGCAGCTCGTGGGCCTGGCCCGTCGGGCCGGGTTTGCGGTGGTGGGAACGCAGGCGGTTCGGGACGCTGCGCGTCGCGGCGAACTGAGCGTTGTCGTGGTCGCAGTGGACGCGACGGAGAACGCTCGCAAGCGATTGCGCGGTCTGCTGGAACTGTCGGACCTCGAGGTCGTGACCAGCGGTACGCGAACTGGGCTGGGGCGTGCGGTGGGCCGACCGGAGGCGGTGGTCGTGGGGATTCGCGACCGGGGGTTCGGCCTGAGGATTGTTGGTGAAGTGCGGATGACTGTGGAGTAACGGACGGGACACTAAGGAGGGCAGGCGTTGGCGACATTCCGCGTCTATGAAGTTGCCGAAGATCTGGGCATTGACAGCAAACAGCTGATTCACATGCTGCACGAGATGGATGTGCGCGTGCGGAGTCACATGTCCAGCGTGTCGGAGGACCAGGTCGCGCGGCTGCACGCGCGACTGGAAAGAGAGCGGCGAACGGGGGCCCACGCGGCTCCCGATGCTGCGACTGGAACTCGTCGGCGCCGGCGTCGCAAGGCCCCGGAAGTCACGGAGGTCGAGTCTGTGGAGGCCGTTTCCGAGGAAGCTGGCGACGACCAGTCGGCGGAATTCGTCGATGTCTCGAGCGAGGCAGAACCTGAGCCCGTTGTCGCCGAGATCGAGCCAGATGAAGCGGCAGCCGAGCCGGCTGTCGCAGTACTCGAGGCGACGGACGCAGTCGACGAAGCCGCGGTGGCGGACGAGGAGGAAGCTGACGATGACGCCGGAGCGGCAGACGAGGTCGAGACCGCGGCGGTCGAGGCTGAGGCTGTCCCCGAAGATGTCGACCTGCCACTGGAGGCCGTTGAATTCGTGGTGGAGGCCGGTGAAGCAGTCATCGAGCCTGAGCCTCCGGCCAAGCCAAAGCGGACCGTCAAGCCCAAGCCCGTGCGTCGCGGTCTGCCCGCGACCCCAGCGGCGCCGG
>JBATJK010000226.1:0-8145 GCA_049668445.1 Gemmatimonadota bacterium | reverse complement strand
GCTCGGAATCCTCTGTCTCGACCAGTTGGAAGCAGTGTCGGCGCAGGAAGTCGTTCGACAGCATGACTTCGGCGTCCGGCCCGTAGTACTGCACCGCGCCGGCGACGCTCTGAACGAAGCCACCGAGCAGGAGGTCGCGTGTTGGGATGGAGCGAAACGGGTGGCGTCCGAAGTAGCGTACCTCTTCGTACTCTGCAGGGCCCGCGGGCACTCCGTCCGCGTCCAGCCGGCGCTGGTAATGCACGGCGTCGAACCGATAGTACGGCTGCTGGCCCGTCCACACGATCGCTGCCAGGGCTTTTCGGGCCTCCTCCCATACCCGATAGACGGCGAGACCGTCCTCCACGAGCAACTCGCACTGCCCGTCCTTTCCCTCGACCGCCAGTTCGGTGAGTCCGATAGGAGCCACGTCCAGGGTGAACCGGTAGCTGACCGATTCGCCTCGCCTGAGGACGACGGAATCGGAAAGAACGCTGGCATATCCGATTCGGTCGGCGCGCAGCCGATACGTGCCGGCTGTCGGGGCCCGGAGAAGCCACGTCCCCGCGCTTCCCGTCAGAGTCGTCGAGATGGCCTGTCCGGTGGGGTCTTCCAGGATCACGAACGCGCCGGGTATGGGACGGTCCGTCCCCGCCTCCACGAGTGTGCCCCGCACGGTCTGCGCTCCGGCCGGGCCGACCCCGCACAGCAAACACAGAACACCCACCACCGCGAGCGGCAGGGTCCGCGCGACGTGGAGTCCCGAACCGAACCTCACGCCTCCTTGACCCCCAGGCCGGGGGCCTCACCCACCTGGATCGCCGCGCCGTCGAGGCCGGGCCCGTCGAAGGGGTCCTCCGCCAGGAGGGCGGCTCCATCGAGGTCCGCGTAGTCCAGCAGCGACGCGAGGTGCGCGGCGGGGGCGATGCCGAGCGACGACTCCAGCATACAGCCCATCATCACGCTCAGTCCGCACGAGCGCGCCGTGTGGATCATTCGCAGGGCCTCTCGCGGTCCCCCGCACTTGGACAGCTTGATGTTGATGCCGTCCACCAGGCCGACCAGTCGAGGCACGCTGGCGCTGTCGATGCAACTCTCGTCCGCTATGATCGGCAGCGCCGAGCGGCCATGAAGGAACCTGTACCCGTCGTGATCATCCGGGTGGAGCGGTTGTTCGACGAACTCCACCCCGTACTCGGCCAGCATGGCGACCCGCTCGACCGCCTCGCGCGCGGTCCACGCGGCGTTGGCATCGACGCGCAGCACCGTTCCGGGCGTCGCGGCGTCGCATATCGTCGACAGGATCTCCTCGTCCCGATCCGTGCCCAGCTTCACCTTGAGAATCGGGTATTCGGCCGCCTCTATCACCTTCTGGCGCACGACTTCCGGCTCGTCCAGGCCGATGGTGAACGAGCTTGGCGGCGCCTCCGAAGGATCCAGCCCCCACAGTTTCCACAGCGGCAGTCCGGCATTCTTGCCGGCCAGGTCGTGCAGGGCCGCACTCACGGCGGCGTGCGCGGACCCGTTGTGACCGATGGTGCGCCTGAGGTCCCGTTCCAGGGTCTCCAGCCTTTCCGGGTGCGCCGCGCCCTCGATCACCGGACGCATCTGTTCCAGGGCCGCGACCACCGTGCCCGCCGTCTCCCCGTAGTAGCGCAGGGGGTCGGCTTCACCCCAGCCTTCCAACCCGTCCGCCGCGATGCGCACCCACACCCGCTCGACGGTCTGCTTCACCTCGCGGCTGATCTTGAACGGGTGCTTCGCGCTAATCGTGAACATCTCCCAGGTGAGCTTCATGGATCCTCTCGAGTGGTGGCCGGAAGCCCGGCCGGCATCACGTGAATGAAGTCCCAGGCGGCCCAGGGTCCCGTTACGTCCATTCGGACCGCGGGGTACCGGCCTTCCCAATCAGAAACCTGCTCGACGAAACGAATCCACTCGCTGCGCGCGATCAGGAAAGCGGCGCTGAGCAGGCGTTCGCTCCCACCTTCCGACAGGATTCGCGCCGCTCGCGCCTGGTGCTGTAGCTGCTCGTAGACGTGGTGGGCCACGGTACGCAGTTGGTCCTCGCTGTGGCCCGCGGTCCTGGCGGAAATGTGAAGCCGCAGTTCGTACCCGTCCTCCAGGTACTCCAGGGCCTCGAGGAGAGGCACCCTCTGCCCCTCCAGGAACACGCGGACGACTTCCTCGTCGCGGGCGACGAATCCGAGGGGGAGGGGAACGATGCTGCTGCGGCGCAGAAGCCGGGCCACGATCCGGCCGTGCCGCCAAAGCACCTCGGGCGCTACAGCTGGATCGTCGACATCCGTGACCACCGCCGCGAGCGCACCGTACTCCACCAGCCGGTACTCGAGTCCGTCCCCCATTCCCTGCACGGCGTCCAGGGCGCGCTCGCTCACCCGGTTCCTCACCACGGCGTGAATCGAGAGGCCGGGGCCGGCGGCGTCGTCGCTCATGCTCCCGGGCCCCTTCGGCTAGCTTCCGTCAGGGCGGTCAGGTGGGCGGTCACGCAGCGACCCAGCTCTGCCGGATTGTATCCGCCCTCCAGCACAGATACCACCTTCCCTCCGGCCGAGGCTCGCGTACGCTCGACCACCTCGTGCGTGAGGCGGGCGAAGTGCTCCGGCTCGAGTGTGAACCCTCCGATCGGATCGCTCCGCGCCGCGTCGAAGCCGGCCGAAATGAACACCATGTCCGGTACGAACTCCGCCGCCCGGTCCAGCGCAGCCAGCAGTGCATCGACATACCGGTCGGGTTCCAGCCCCGCACTCATCGGCAGGTTGAGGGTCGAGCCCGCGCCCGCGCCGCGCCCCGTTTCGTGGGCCAGTCCGGTGCCCGGGTACTGGGGATGCTGGTGCAGCGAAAGGTAGAAGACCTCAGGGTCCTCGTAGAAGATGTCCTGAGTGCCGTTCCCGTGGTGAACGTCCCAGTCCACGATGAGAACGCGTCGTGCGATCCCTTCGACGAGCGCCGCCCGCGCCGCCACGGCCACGTTGTTGAATAGACAGAAGCCCATGGCGCGATCAGCGGTGGCATGGTGCCCGGGAGGCCGGATGGGGCAGAAGGCCGATGGACCTTTTCCCCGGCCGACCCACCTCATCGCGTCCAGTGCCGCTCCGCAGGCGCCCAGCGCCGCGTCCCACGACCGTCCCGAGACGGCGGTGTCCGCGTCCAGGCGCAGGATCGTATTCTCTTCTGAGGCCCGCTGGCAGGCGCCCCGCACGGTGGCGATGTGGTCGTCGGTGTGCACCCTCAAAAGGTCGGACAACAGGGCCGGGTTCGCCTGAAGCGGCGTCACCCGATCGTTGAGCTCCGGAAGCGCCTTGCCCAGTGCGGACATGACGGCCCGAAGGCGACCCTGGTGCTCGGGGTGCTCCCATCCGGTGTCGTGGGCGCTGCATGCCGCGTGGGCGAAAAGGGCTACTCGATCCATGGTCCAGTTGATCGGCTTGGGGACGGGCTCGTAGCTTCCAGGCATGACAATGTACACTATGCGGGTTCAGGGTCTACTGACCGGGCGTCGATTCGTGCGCACCGCCCTCGTCCTTTCCCTGCTGGCAACGGCCGGCGGGTGCGAGATCGAGTGGGGCGGAGCCTCCGTACACCTGGAGGACCCCTCGCCTCCACCCGTGGAGTCCCCCGCGGCCGAGCCGTCCGCGGAACGCGCCGAAGTCCCACTCCCGGAAGGTCCGCTGCTCTGGGCCGTCCGATCCGGTGGCGCCGGGGGCGAAGTCCTCGCGATGCCCGTCGCACGGCTGGTGGACGGCGTGCCCGCGGCGCTCGAGTATCCCGAGCCGTCTCCCGAGGGATTCCGGGAGCGCTTCGACGCCGCCTTTGCGGGAGAAGGAACCGAGCTGGTTCTGGGTTCCGCGGGTCTCAGGATCGGATCGCTGGTTGTGTCCGGGGCCCCGCGCGTGCTGGATGCGGGTTGCCCCTCGGCCTTCCCGGCCCGCGCCCTGGTGCTTCCGGGCACTACGCTGCCGGCCGTGTCGTTCGGCCTCGGACCCGATCTCGTGTTCGGGTCTCCTGGCGCTCCAGAGAGCGCGCTGGTAGACAACCGCATCCGGACCTTCGGGCCGATTCTCGCCGAGCAGTTGCTTCGACAGGGCGGTGAAGACCGTCCGTTCCTGGCCCAGCGCTCCGTACTCGTGGCCGTGCCGTGGCCCGGGGACGAGCGGCCGGCGATGGCCGCCACTTACCTGATCAACGATGCAGTGGACGGACCCGGACCTGCGGGATCGGCGACCTCGCTGTTCTTCCTGGCACGCTTCGGCCAGAGCGGCTACGTGGCGGACTGGTCGGAAATGCGGACTTACTCGGGCCAGGATTCCTTGCGGGAGATTTTCACCTGGCTCGGCGCGGCACCGGTGCCCGGAGGCCGGCTGGACGTCGCGGTCCGGCACGATGGCGCGACGCGCCGGCTGGTGGCCAGCGTGGACAGTGACGATCCGGGCCGGGGTATTTCCTGGACGGAGGGCGCGCGCTGTCCCGTCCTGGAGTTGCTCGAGGTGCCCGGGGTGACGAGTGCTGCGGAGAATGCTGCGGATGCCGCGCCGAGCACCGTGGGAGCGCCGACGAACTGAATGCTGCGGCCGTCAGGCTGCGGCGAAGGTACCGAGCGCCTTACCGAATTCGCTCTTCCGAATGTCCTGCAGGGCACGATCGCGAAGCTGGCGCACCCGTTCGCGAGTCACGCCGAGCAGCTGCCCGATCTGCTCCAGCGTGTGCTCGGACTCTCCCTGCAGTCCGTAGTACAGCCGCAGCACGCGGGCGTCCCTCGGGCGGATGGACTGGAGTGCCAGCGCCACGTGCTCCTTGAGCATGTTGGCGTCCACGACTTCTTCGACGTCCGACTCGTCCACCAGGAACCGGTCGATCAGCTGACTGTCCTCGCCCTCGCCGACCGGGGCGTCCAGTCTGACCTCGGCCACGTTCAGGGCGAGGAGCATTTCGACGGTCTTCGCCGTGAGCTCAGCCGGTCCCGCGATCTCCTCGGGTGTCGGGTCCCTGCCCAACTTCTGCTTCAGCCCCTCGCTGACCCGCAGCACCCGGCTCAACTCCGTAGCCCGGTTGAGAGGCAGCCGGACGGAACGACTCTGACGCGCCAGCGAAGCGAGGATCGCCTGCCGGATCCACCAGACGGCGTAACTGATGAACTTCACGCCCTGGTCGGGATCGAACTTCTTGGCGGCGGTGACGAGACCCACGTTGCCTTCCTGGACCAGGTCACCGAACGGGAGGCCCCTGTTCTGGTAGCGCTTGGCGACGGAAACCACGAAGCGGAGGTTCGCACGCACGAGGGTTTCGAGAGCGTCCTTGTCTCCGGCCCGAGCGAGGCGTGCCGTAGCATCTTCCTGTTCGGGCGTCAGGAGGGGATACCGACTCAGGTCCTCCAGATAGAGGTCGACCATGCTCGCGGCCTCGGGAGACACAACCTTCCCGTGATATTTTCCGTTGCGCGACAAGTGATCTTCCCCGGAGCGGGTGCAGCCATCGGTATCAGGGAAGTGAAGCTAAGAGCGGTTTTCGAGAGCGTCAAACAACGCTCGTCGCACGGCAGGCTCGCGGACGGGCCACGCGACGCGCTCCAGCACGGCCCGACATCTGCTTGTTTCGCCGCCTGCGGGGCGGTAGATAGGGTGATGCGCCGGCCGGCATTCGTACGCGGGGCGACGCACATTCCTTTGTCGAGAGGTCCATGGGACGTTTCTGGTGGAAGTGCGCCGGCCTCACTGATGTGGGGCGTGTGCGGCGCAGCAACGAGGACTCTGTCTACTGTTCCGCGGAATCCGGTGTGTTCGTCGTAGCTGACGGCATGGGCGGGCACGCCGCGGGAGAAGTCGCGAGCGCCATCGCGTCGGAGTGGATCGCCGAACGACTGTGCGGCGCCTGCAGGACCATGGAACTCGACCAGGTCGAGGATCGGTTCCGCACGGCGTTCGTGGAGGCGGGTCGGGAGATCCTCCGCCAGGCGGCCGAAGACACGGCCCGACTGGGGATGGGTACCACGGCGACGGTTCTGCTCCTCCGCGAGGACGGTCGCTACATCATAGGACACATCGGGGACAGTCGAGCCTACCTCGTCAGGGATGGCGTGATCAGCCAGGTGACCCGCGATCACTCCTGGGTCCAGGAGCAGGTGGACCGGGGCATGATCACGCCGGAACAGGCCAAGAACCATCCGCAGTCCAACATCATCACACGGGCTCTCGGAACCGAGGCTTACCCTACTCCCGATCTCTACAGCGGCGAGATACAGGCGGGCGATACCTTCCTGCTGGCGTCCGACGGCCTCACGGACATGGTGGACGAGGAACACATCCTCGTGGTCCTGGAGGAGGAAGAGACTCCGGAACGCTGTGTGGCCCGCCTGGTGCGGGAGGCGAATCTCGCCGGTGGGATGGACAACATCTCCGCTCTCGTGACCCGTATCGGCGAGAGTTCCTGACTCCGCGACCCGCCGCGCCCTCAGCCGGCCATCTCAGCCGGTGTAGATGGGCTTGCTCGAGTCCAATCGCCGCTCCACGACGTCCTCCGCCGATGCCAACAGCTCCAGCAGTGGTTCCGGATTCCAGCGGCCTGCCGGCTCCAGCGAGAACACGCGCAGCACCCGTGTGGTGTGGTGCAGGGACCGCCCCAGGCGCGGAAGGTCGATCAGGCCCGCTTCTCCCTCGGATGAGAGCCGGATCACCTCGCCGCGGCGTCGGACCAGGAGCAGACGCAATTCCAGCATGCGCGGGTTGGAGGGGTAGTCCAGGAAGACGTCTCCGGGCTCGAGCCCCCGATCCTCCGCCAGCCGATCCTCCACCCGGCGTACCAGGTCGCGGCGCTGAGGCAGCCATTCGGCAATCCCCTCGGGCAGTTCGTTACCCAGCAACTCGACGGTGCGCTTCGGCAGGCGCCGGTCCACCAGCGCCGTCAGCAAGGTGCGAAGAAGCGAAGGCGCTTCCCCGTCCTCCATGCGCGCGGCAAGCAGGTTCAGCAACTCCTCGTCCGTCGGACCGGCCAGGTCTTCGCGCACCAGGAGTCCGGCCTCGAGAGCGCCTTCGACGAGGCGGCGGAAGGCGACAGTCGCAGACCGCACCGCGTGGTGCCAGTACACATTCCTGAACATCTGGTACTTGGCGAACATCAGCGACTCGAGCGCTGAGATACCCTTTTCCGTCACCGCGACTTCGAGGGCATCCGACTCGGATTGGCGCGCCAGCGTTAGAGAGTCGAGCAACCGATCGACGTCCACTGCGCCGTATGGTACTCCGCAGAACAGGCTGTCCCGACGCAGGTAGTCGATCTTGTCCAGGTCGAGTGATCCGGATACCAGCCCCTGCAGCGGGTGGGAAGAGCGGCCCCGAATGAGGTCGCCGATGCGCTGCACGGCTCCCGCTCCCTGTTCGTCGAGGGCCGCTCGTATTCCGGGCGACTCGAGAAACTGGTCGGCCACCTCCTCGTGATGACCCGGGATGGAATCGGGCTCGAGCTCTTCCATGGCGTGCGAGAAGGCGTAGTGGCCCACGTCGTGAAGCAGAGCCGCCAGCTTGATCTCGGGGATCGTCCGTCGCGACAGGTCGTCGAGCCGATCGAGCTGACCCTTCCGCTCCAGTGCGTCGATCGCGCGGCCCGTGAGGTGGTACACCCCCAGCGCGTGCAGGAAGCGATTGTGCACGGCGCCGGGGTAGACGAGGTGAGCGAAGCCGAGCTGCTTCACCCGGCGAAGACGTTGGAATTCCGGAGTGTCCACCACGGCTGCGGCAGCGGCGTCCAGGTGCACGTTCTGCCACAGGGGGTCCCGTACGGTCCGGCTGGTGGAGTGCGGCACGAAGCTCCTCCGAAAGACTTGGCTTCCCGGCACGTGCGGCGGCCGGGTGGTTGTGCCGGAAGATGGGCGAGACCTCCGGCCCCCCGCAAACGGAGGCCGGAGGCCTGTTCAGAGGCCCGCTCAGGAGAAGGCGCCGGTCAGACTATCGCCGGCTCCGCCTCGGCGAGACTCGCCGCCACCATTTCTGCCTCGTGTCCGCGGTGCGCCGCGTCCACCACGCTGATCGCCGCCAGGTTGGTGATGTCCTCCACCGTCGCACCCCGCTGCAGCAGGTGCACCGGCTTGGCCATACCGAGAAGAACCGGGCCGATCGCCGTCGCTCCACCGAGCCGGGTCAGCAGCTTGTAGGA
>JBATJK010000225.1:0-1687 GCA_049668445.1 Gemmatimonadota bacterium | reverse complement strand
GGATGAGCAGGGGAAGCTTCGCCGCAACTGGCGCGAGCACATTCGCAATGCGGACGATATCTGGGACCAGATCGTAAAGGTGACCCGCCTGCCCGGAACCACGTCTGCGCCGCGTTTGCAGCCCATCGAAGCTCGCCTGGTGATGCTGCAGAGCGGGATGCGCGCGCCCATGGGCATCAAGGTGAAGGGCCCGGATCTGGAGTCCCTGGAACGGGCGGGTCTCGAGTTGGAAGCGGTGCTCAAGGAAGTCGAGGGTGTGGCAGTGGCGTCGGTGTTCGCGGACCGCGTGGTGGGAAAACCCTACCTGGAGATCCGCATCGACCGCGAAGCCATCGGGCGTTACGGCATCCCTTTGGCCCGGGTCCAACGCATCATCGAGGTCGCCATCGGGGGAACCACCCTGACCACCACGGTGGAGGGGCGTGAGCGCTATCCGGTGCGTGTGCGTTATCCGCGCGAGCGGCGCAACAGCATGGAGGATCTGGGCCGCATTCTTGTTCCGGGCTCGGCGGGCGAGCAGATCCCTCTGACCCAATTAGCGAGCATCGAGTACGTGCGTGGCCCCCAGATGATCAAGAGCGAAGACACCTTCCTCGTGAGCTATGTGCTCTTCGACAAAAAGAGTGGTGAGTCCGAGGTAGAGGTCGTCGAGCGTGCGCAGGCCACACTGCAGCAGCGACAGGATGACGGAAGCCTGGTTCTACCCACCGGCGTGAGCTACGAGTTCGCGGGCTCCTACCAGAACCAGGTGCGGAGCATGCAACGCCTGAGGCTGGTGATTCCGGTGGCGCTTCTGTTGATCTTCCTGCTTCTCTACCTGCAGTTCGGCCGGGTGAGCACCACTCTCATGGTCTTTTCGGGCATCGCCGTGGCCTGGGCCGGCGGCTTCCTCCTGCTGGGACTCTATGGCCAGGGATGGTTCCTGGACCTGTCATTCTTCGGGAGCAACCTACGTGATGTCTTCCAGGTGGGTCCGGTGCACTTGAGCGTGGCGGTGTGGGTAGGCTTCTTGGCCTTGTTCGGAATCGCCAGTGATGACGGTGTGGTCATGGCGAGCTACCTCAAACAGGTCTTCGCCCGGCGTCGTCCGGAGAACGTGATCGAGGTGCGTGATGCCGTGCTGGAGGCGGGGCGCAAGCGCATCCGGCCCTGCCTCATGACCACCGCGACCACGGTGCTGGCCCTCTTGCCCGTCCTGTCATCGACGGGTCGCGGCAGCGAGTTGATGCTGCCGCTGGCAATTCCCGTCTTCGGGGGTATGCTGGTCGAGCTGGTCACTCTCTTCGTCGTGCCCCTGTTGTGGGCGGCGCGTGAAGAGCGTGCGCTTTCTCGGGCGCCGTCTTCTCAGGGATGAACATGAAGAGCCATCGACTGGTCCTGCCCATCACCGGGATGCATTGCGCCGGGTGTGTAAGTTCGGTGGAGAAGGCCTTGATCAAGGTCGATGGAGTGCGTGAGGCCTCGGTGAGCCTCGCCTCCGAAGAAGCCACGGTTCAGGTCGACGAGACGCCGGTCGATCCCGCGAAATTCTTGGATGCTCTGCAGAGTGCGGTTGCGGTCGCGGGCTTCGCGGTTCCCGACGCAGAGCTCGAGGCGCTGCGAAAACGATTTGCTCGGGCCGACTCCACAACGAGCGCGGATTCCGATTCCTCTCTGGATGACGCCACCGCATCCCTGGCCCAACGCC
>JBATJK010000224.1:0-4612 GCA_049668445.1 Gemmatimonadota bacterium | reverse complement strand
CTGGTGTCGGGTTGACTACGACATCGACCTCGCGACCAACCAGGTGCAGCAGTGCCAGCATCTGGCCGACGGACTTGGCCGAATTCGTCGGATCAAGGAGGCGGTATAGCTGGCTGGGGGACGTGCGAAGCCGCCGTGCGAGTTCTCGCTTGCTCACACCGCTGTCCTCCACCGCCTTCTGCGCTTCCACCGATAGCTTGTAGAGAAGCAGTTCCTTTAGATACTCCGGATCCTGATTGTAGTCGAGAACCTGCTCGACGTGCACGGTATCAACCTCACCGGAATCGAGGTGGTAGGTGAAAGCCTCTCCACCGAGTTCTTGGTCTACGTATACCTCAGCGACTCGGGGAATCTCCCGCACCAGTCCTACCTTCGCGAATGGATACGTGTAGTGACCCCTTGGCGTCTCGACTTCAAAAGCCTTGAGACGACGGTTCGCCAGAACGCTTTGGATCTTCACAACTGCCCTTCCTCTTCGAGCTCAGCGATGATACGCAGGAGACGTCGCGAGGCCTTTCCCTTTATCGCTGTCTTGTTCTCGAGATCCCAGTTGAGCATGAACTTCCCATCGCAGTACACATGCACGTGCCAAGGGGCGTGGTCACCTGTCCAGGTCAGGAATACGAACCCGCCGCGCCGGATCTTCCCCATGCAATAATAGTACCATGGGTGGTAACACTACGCAAGCCGCTGGTGGAAACGTGTTGCTGTCTAACGGTCGGCGCCTGAGCTGCGCGCTGACCTGGTTCGATTGTTCACTATCTTCAACGCGCCAGCTCCAGGCGCGTGTTAGACCGCAGTCTTGCGGGATGAGGAACGGCTCTTGGAACGGCGGCGAATCGTCTTGAGTGTCGAGGCCTCGGCCTTCTGGGCGTGATAGAGATCCCAGCGGAGCTGCAGGTTCATCCAGAAGCCTGGCGTCGTACCAAAGAACTTGCTTAGACGCAGTGCCGTACTGGGAGTCACTCCGCGGCGTCCGTTCACCAGTTCGTTCACACGCTGGTACGGAACATGGATGGCCGTCGCCAGATCGCGTTGGCTAAGTTCCATCGGATTCAGGAACTCCTCGAGCAGGATCTCCCCGGCGTGTATGGGTGCTCTGTGCGTTGGTACGCGAACCATCGTTCCGTTTCCCTTCTCAGCCTCGGTGGTAGTCCACGATCTCAACATCATCCGGACCTGATTCCGTCCAGACGAAGCAGACTCGGTATTGCTCGTTGATCCGAATGCTATACTGACCCTTCCGCTCGCCTCTCAGCGCTTCCAGTCGGTTCCCCGGTGGTATGCGCAGATCATCGAGCCGCTCGACGGAGTCCAGTTGCTCCAGCTTTCGAAGCGCAGCGCGAACCAGCTGCCGCGGCAGGGTTCGTCTCGCGGCCGGAGACGACTTCCCGTTGAAGATGTCCTCTGTGGCTCGGTCCGCGAAGGCTCGGATCATGCTAACATGATAGCCGGGATGTCATGCTACTGCAAGTATCGGTCGTCCGTCTAACGGTTGGCGTTTCACCCCTTGTACGCCATCGCCGAAGTCCTCGAGATGACGTGTAGATCCTGGACCCGGGCCAGGTACGTGAGGATGTCTTCCGTCACGCCGTCGCTGAAGTACTCGTTTCCCGGGTCGGCGCTCAGGTTCGTGAAGGGGAGAACGACGATCGACTTGGGCGAGGGCAGAGTGACCAACGCTCCGGCGCTCGTCGTGCTCGGTCCAGAGGTAAGGGGCGCAGCCGCTCCGGGATCGGTGGCAGCGGGTGCCTCGGACGGCCCGCTGTCGGGAGCGAGGTCGTAGGCCCAGGACATCACGGCCGCGACTGGCAGGCCGAGGATGATGATGGCGAGCACCGTGGAGAGAGCCCAGTCCGGCGCACCGAGGTTGGGGAGGAAGACCTCAGCGGCTCCGCCAACCCCAACACCCACGATGACGTACGCGACCACGACGCGGATTACGCCTCTACGTTTCAGCTCGGACCAGAATCGTCGCATGGTACCTCGTAATGGATGGGAGATCCAAGCGGGGCCAAATCTCGACGCCGAGAAGTTGATGTGACGGCGTCGAGCCGCGCAAGAAAGGCCTCGGCCTCAAGTATCGGTTCCCGACGCTCTCTAACGACTCGCAATTCTGCTGCGCGGCCTTGTTAGATAGCGCGGTTGGAGTACGCTGTACCCAGGAGTCCTCATAGGCAGCCAAGAAGACCTCCAGTCAGTCACATGGGGGCCGCCCGACGGAGTCGCGGAGTCACTGCCCCCGCTCTTCGGCAACGATCATGTCGATCCTATCCTGGATGGACGCGCCATTGCGGCGGCATTCGTCAGGATCGATCAGGGTACCAGATTCGATGCGCTCGATGAGCCGAACCTGAGAGAAGTGTGCGGCAAGGCAGACATCCACCTCGACGTTCTCCAGCCAAGTCACCGATTCGCGGTAGTCGGCCAGATACTCAGGGTGGTCAGTCCACCGATATCCGTCGGCCGCGAATGGTCCCAGGCCATCTGTGAAAAGGACCGTGCGGCACTGAGAGGCCTCACATTCTTCCCATCGCCAAGAAATTGCACCGGGGCTGTGCCCGGGCGTGAAATGCGCGACCACTCTCTTGTCCCCCAGTTCGAGCGCCTCGCCGTCCGCCACCAACTTGTCGACACTTAGCCACGCCCTCGGTTCATCCGGGGTGTACTGTGGGTCATCGGTATTGAGCACCGCAGTCTCGAACACGCTCCAGGCCCGCGGGCTGGCCACCAACTGCGCATCAGTGTTCTCCTTCAAGTATGCCAGCCCACCGATGTGGTCCCCGTGTTCCTGCGTGTGGGTCAGGTAGCGTACATCACCGAGTGAGAAGCCGAGCTCCTGGATGCTGGTCGCGACCAGCTCGCCGCCGGGCTCGGTCCCGCTGTCAATGAGAAGATGCCCCTCCGGGCTGGTGATGAGGATCGCAGAAATCCCACAGGTCCCGACGTAATAGGTACCGCCGTAGACTCGAAAGGGTGGTGCGGGCTTCTCCCAATCATCCCACGACTCGCATACGCCGGCGAACGCGGCGGGAGAGAACGTCTCCGGCGATGGCCTCATGTTCACCGGGGCGGAGAGGGACCCGCTCACGCACCCAGCGAGCACCAGAGCGACGAGGCTAGCCGACGAGAATCTGAACGAAGAAGAATGTGTCATATTGGTGATTGAATCGGCGCTATCCCCTGTCCCTTCCCTCCCATCGTGTGCTCTAGCGTGTACTCGGGTCTGCGGAACAGCTTGACTGTCGATTCGGAGAAGTCGGCAAGCGCCATGTGATGCGGAGTGAAATCGATCCCCGAGACGATTACGATGGGCTTACCGTAGGGCTGCTCGGGGATGATCGTGTCGTGCAGCGCGTACATCTCGGACCACTCTATGGCCTCGAGTATGAGATGCCTCGATGGAACATCAGCCTGACGAGTAGGGGTGGAACTGTCGTCGCATGCGGCGAGTAGCGCGAGAGCAACCACTGCAAGGAGAAGCCGCCTCGAGAATCTCTTCATCAGGATCATCCTTTTTGCTGGGAAGCTCCAGCTCATAGCCCGAACTGGAACTGCAGCACACCCGGGCTAACAGTGAGTCGGAGATCCGCGATCGGTACAGCAATCCACTTCTCAGGGGTCAGCAGGGCCCAACCAAGCCCAGCACCAATAGCCCCCCCAATGAAAATGCCATAGAAGCCGCCGGCGAGTTCTCCATCGACTCCTGCTGTCGCCGCCCCGATGAGCGCCCCACCAACCATCCCGACGACGCCACCAACGATAGTTCCCGGAAGGTGTGAGCCCCGTCCGGCGCTCACCTGGAGAGTCTTGATATCAGACAGAGCTAGCCGGCGGACATCTCCGCGCACGTCGAAGTTCAGGCTGTCCCTGTTGACTCCGATGAACGAGCCAGTAACTCGGTCTTTGGGGCGCACAAGAGGTTTCACGCGTATTCGATCTCCGAAAGCGACGTCCGCGTCCTGCTCTGTGGGGCCGGCAGGATCACAGGAACCGACACCTGACAGTGACCACCGGGAATCCACGTAGACCCAGCCATCGGCAGTCTTACTAAAGCTGTGAATCTTGATCCCCATGTGCGAGTCAGCTTCGCCGTTTTCTCCGGTTGCGCAGATAGTCAAGGCAATCGTCACTTCGGCATTGCTGCCGATCGGTGCCGGGTCGCTGCCGATTGGTGCCAGGTTGCTGCCGTTCGGTGCCAACGCCAACTGACTGGAGCGCAGCTGGAGCCAGTGGTATCGGTCGTACGGCTCCGGCAGGTCAGCATCCCACAACCGCTCCAGGAGAAGGGCCTCCCAGGCGTCTGGCGTCTCCGGCGGCAGGGGGTGAACCGTGACCTCACTCGCTATCAGAACTGCCGCGACCGCATCCGCCAGAGCCAGCGAATCGGCAGCGGTCTGCGCCTGGGCACAGTTCGGCATCACCGCTCCCAAAAGCAGTGATGCGACCAACAGGCGAGGTTGACGACCAAGCCCCGGACGGTCTGAAGCATGGGCCATGTGATTGTCCCTCGGCACCGGTTGACGGAACTGTGAGCATTGGGCTTGCCGGTCAGTCCGGCTCATCTGCCTCTCCTTGAGTCCGTCTAACGGTCGGCGCCTGAGCTGCGCGC
>JBATJK010000223.1:0-8572 GCA_049668445.1 Gemmatimonadota bacterium | reverse complement strand
TATGCTCGAGAAAGTGATCTACGCCGTGGACTTCGGCGATCTCCAGCCATTGGCCGTGCCGTGTCTCGCGAGGCTGCGAGACGCTGGCTGCGGCGAGTTGGTTCTGCTGCATGTCGCGGACGAGAGGCGATCGCTGCGCGGGGTCCCGGGCCTTCTGCGGGATGATGTCCGCACCTGCTTGAGAGAAGCTGTCGAGGTGAGGATCAACGAATGGGCTCGCGCCCATGGCGATCAGGGAACCGACGTCCGAATCCTGCACAGGGAAGGAAACGTGCAGTGGACGGACCTATGCGAGGCCGTGCGCCAGGAGAAGGCCTCGCTCGTGGTCCTCGGACCGAGACCCGGGCACGATGCCGGCCCGACAGCCTACTTCCTCATGCACTCCGTCAGAGCCCCCCTGCTGATCCTGAAGGTGGCCGATCCTTCGCTGCCTGAGCCCTTCGGCACTGAGTGCTCGGGTCTCTTCTCCCGTGTGCTGATACCTACGGACTGGTCGGAGTGCGCGCTTCGCGCCGAAAAGAGAGCGATCCAGCTCAGAAAAGCGGGGATCAAGGAAATCATCCTGGTTCACGTGATCGAACCGGACCTGTCGGGAACCGGGAAGGAGGAGGCCGAAACTCTGGCTTCGAAACGACTGGCCAGGTCGCGCGCCGAGCTCGAGAAAGCAGGGATCAAGGCGACGACCCTGCTTCTAGAAGGTGACCCGGCGCAAGCGATCTCCGACGCGGCCGAGAAGGAAGATGCGTCTCTCATCATGATGGGCTCCACCGGGAAGAGCGTGACCGAGGAAATGCTCATAGGCAGCGTCAGCGAGCATGTGGCTCTCACGGCCAACCGGTCCGTGCTCCTCGTTCACTGAACGGATTTCCCTGTAGGGTTTCCGAGGCCTCCCCGGCCCCGTCAAGCTGTTCGGTGGCCCTGGGGTCGGCTATTATCCGCATCACCTGACGACGTCAGCGCGCGACTTGCGCGCTGACTTACCCCGTCCCGACGCAGGCTCAATCCGGGTGTCCAGTAAGAGCGGAACTCCGACCAGGGAACCGGCGGACGTGGCGATTCCGCGGCTGCTGGAAGAACACGGCGATCGCATCTACGTGATGGGTCTGCACATGTGCGAGACCCCACAGGATGCCGAAGACATGCTGCAGGAAACCTTCATCCGCGCATATCGGAGCTGGGATCGGTTCGAGGGGCGCTCCGCACCTTCTACATGGCTCTACACGATCGCCAGCCGGGTCGCGAAACGGCAGTATCGGCTTCGGGCCGGTGAACCACGGAGGATGGAGTCTCTGTACCGCGTGCTCCCATCCGGTGAGGAGGGCGTGGTCGACATACCGACCTCGGTCGAGTCCTCTCTGGGCCAGGTGGAGCGTGAGGAGATAGAGGAGCGAGTCCAGGCGGGGGTTGGCTCCCTGCCCCTGCGCTTCCGCCTCCCGCTCGTACTGAAAGATCTCGCCGATTTCTCGATCGCGGAGATCGCGAAGATCCTCGAACTGAAAGAGAACACGGTCAAGACCCGCATCTACAGAGCGCGAATGGCGATGCGAAAGTGGCTGGTGGAGGGGATGCCGAAGAGGACGAACCTGGAGCTCGACCACTCCAAGCGGATCTGCCTCGATCTTCTCTATGCCAAGCAGGAGGCCCTCGATCGCGGGGTGCCGTTTCCTCTGCCCCAGGACGAGCTGTGCGCCCGTTGTCACGCCGTTTTCGCCACCCTGGATCTGGCTCAGGACGTATTCCGGCAGTTGCACCAGGGGGGTGTTCCCGACGACGTCCGGATCGCCTTGAAGCAGGAAATGGAGGGTGAAAGCTCCCGATCTTCGGAGTAGCGCGTCCGCCTGAGCGACCTCATCAGAACCCCCGCCCGGGAACCTCCCCGTCGAATTGGCCCACCTACCTGGTGTGGAAGCCGCAGAGTCCGCAGCCCGGGAGGCCGCCATGCTGAACATTCGTAGAATACTGATGCCCACGGACTTCTCCGCGAGCGCCGACGCGGCCCTTCCGTGGGCGGCTCACCTGGCGCAGAATCACGGTGCGGAACTGCACCTGCTGTGTGCCGTTCCGGAGCGGGAACCGGACTCCTGGCTTCAACTGCACGATTCCACCGACCGGGAGGAAACGTGGCGCGTGTTGCGCCACCGGGCCGAACTCAAGTTGGCAAACCGGGAGTCTCAACTTCCCATGCCCACTCAGTCGGCCGTGTCCGAGTCACATGGAGACCCCAGCTCGGCGATCGTGTCCTACGCCGAAGACCACGGAATCGACCTGATCGTCATGGCGACTCACGGACGCCGCGGCTTCAGACGCTACCGGCTGGGAAGCGTGACGGGGGAGGTGGTCCGCCGGTCGACCTGCCCCGTCCTTACCGTGCGGCACGACACTCCTGAGTCATCAGCGGACATGACCCTCGAGACCATTCTCGTTCCGATCGACTTTTCCTGGTACTCCCATCTGACCCTGACCTACGCCAGAGCTTTCGCCGCGCACCATGGGGCGCGGCTGCAGCTTCTCCACGTCATCAGCGAGACGGCCTGCCCGGGATTCCACCTGATGCAGTCGGGGCTGGTGGACCAGGACCTCAGTGGATTGGAACTGGAGGCCAGGAGGCGCATGCTCCAACTTCTGGCAGAGGCCGCCGGCCCGGCCGTTGAGGCCAGCGTCTTTGTGAGATCCGGAAGCCCGTCGGGAGAGATCGTGCGCTTCGCCCGATCTACCGGATCCGACCTGATTCTCATGGCGAGTCACGGTCTCGGAGGGCTTCTGAGAATGATGCTGGGAAGCGTGGCGTCACACGTCGTGCACGCGGCTCCGTGTTCGGTACTGGTCTCCCGGTGGAGTCATGACCTGACTCCGGACAACGCGTCTTTGTCTACTCACTACGCGGGGCTCCAGACGCCGGCGGGACACCCGGGGTAGGCTCTTCCTCCACGCCTTGACGGCCGCGGGCGTCGAGGCCCACAACAGGAGCGTCATCAGCACCGCCGACGTGACGCACCACATGCAGGTTGCCCCGATCACGAAGGGCTCGAGCACGGTGAGATAAATCGAGAAGAGCGTCCCACCGAGTGCTCGACGAGCGGCGGCAACCCCTCCGAGATGACCGTGTGGCAGTGCGGGCACGAGCAGGGCGAGCAATGCCGGGAAGCGGGTCATTTGGCAGAGAGTCGTCGCGTGATGTTCAACCAACGAATGACGTGACGACATGGCCCGGAATGCTGCGCGTCTTGCCGTCACAGTCCATGCACGCCACTACCGTACGCCCTCGAGCAAGGAGTCCGCCATCTGCCGCGCGTCGAGCCTCGTGTGAGAAGGTAATCGAGCAGCTTCTCAACTCTCCGATGTCGGTCCAGATCTGCACCTCCTCGTCGTACCCTACCGACTGCCGGTACTCGATCTCGGCCATAACCACCGGGAACTGCACGCCCGCCTGCTCGAGCTCTGCATACGAGATTCCATTGGCTCGCAAGAGTTCGATACGCCCGAGCTCGAACCACGACAGGTACTGCATATGGTGGGCTTTGCCCATCTGGTCCGTTTCCGCGTAGCGGACACGAAGATCTGCGCGAGCTCTCCGAACGGGCATCAAACCCGAAGAAGCCGACTCGACCACTTGGAGCATCTCTGGGGTCTCCATTCCGTTTCGCTTCCGTTGTCCGTGAGTTCCCTTTACGGATGAGTGCAGAATCGGGTCCTCAAAGTTCCGCGGCAGGGGAACCTCCTCCGCCCAACTCGGCACCAATCGAGTGAACCCGGGAGAACAGGAGCGCTTCCATGATTTCGGTGAGGCCACTGAGGAATCAACGGATCGGCGTTTTCGGAAAGGGGGGCTCCGGTAAGAGTACGGTGACTGTGCTGACGGCCAGAGCCCTCCTGCGCCAGGGATACTCGGTCAGCGTTCTGGATGCGGACTCCACGAACGTCGGACTCCACAATGCGCTTGGCATCAAGCACCCCCCGGCGTCCCTGCTGGAGTACTACGGAGGGACTGTCTTCAGCGGAGGAAGCGTGAGCTGCCCCGTCGACGATCCGACACGACTCCCGGGTGCTCACGTTTCGCTCGAGGCAATTCCGGATCGATACATCGGCCGAACGTCCGACGGCATCCGGCTCCTGATCGCGGGGAAGCTCGGCGCACTGGGACCGGGGGCAGGTTGTGATGGGCCCATTGCCAAGATTGCCAGAGATCTGACCCTCCTGTCAGCAGCCGAGAACCCGGTCACTCTCGTAGACATCAAGGCTGGTTTCGAGGACGCCGCCCGTGGACTGATAACGGGAGTGGATTGGGCAATCGCTGTAGTCGATCCGACGAAGTCAGCCGTCCGGATCGCGGAAGACCTCAGCAACCTGGTCTACCGGCTGCACGAGGGTGGCGGGCCGGCGACCGAGCACCTGGGAAGCCCGGATCTTGTCGAGCTCGCCCACAGCATTTACCGCCACTCCAGGGTCAGGCTCGTGCTGACGGTCCTGAACCGGATAGCGGACGGAGACACCGAACAACTGCTGCGCGAGGCCCTGCTCGATTACGGTATCGAGCCGGTTGCCGTCATCCATGAAGATCCGGCGATCAGCGCTTCCTGGTTCAACGGGGGCGCGCTCAGAACGAGCATCGCGGAGAGGGATGCGGATCCGTTGGTCTCAGCGCTCGAAGCGGCTGCCAAGACCAGTCTGGTGCAGCACGCGACCGCACCCGAGGGCTGAGCCCGAGCCGGCGGGGGCAAAGGAGGCGATCATGTCACTCGAGGGCTATTGGTACAACGAGCTCGGTTCCGAATTCGCCCTCACGACCGACGGGAATGACATACGGGGGACGTGCCGAACCACGGTGGGAGACGCGCCTGACACTTACCCGCTAGTAGGGCTGACGGACTACACACCCTCTCTGGGCCCCCAGGTTCTTGCGCTCTCCGTCGTATGGGACAGTGAGCAGCATGGTGATCTCCATTCCGTCACCGCGTGGTCAGGCCAGTACCAGCGTGCGGACGGCGACGAGGTCCTGGTCATGTTCTGGGTGCGGACGCTGGAGATCGAACCGAATTCCGATGCACAGTCGACGCGAGTCGGAAAGGACCTGTTCAGGCGTGCGACACCCAGCAACGAGGAAGTCGTCCGGCGCCTCCAGATGGGGCCGGCATCGCACCCATTACTCGTCTCCACGTGGGATTCTCCTTCCCGGGATGGCCGGGAGCGCGAGCTCGAACTGGAGGTGGAATCCTGTTCTCTGGCGGGCACCGGATGAAACCCCGAAGCCGCATTCCGGCACCAATAATGTGAGAGGTTCAGTGAAGGAATAGATCGAAGCCGGACCCGGAAGTCGTCACTGAAGCCGGGGAGGAGGCCCAATGAAGAACCGGAGAGAACTCGCCCGAGAAGAAAAGAAGAGTCGACAGCAGTTGGAGACGGCGAACGACCGCTTCCAACGACGTAACCGTGATCTCAGTGTAGCCTGCATCCTGATAGCCACCGGCATGCATTTCAGTCTATTCCAACTCAATCCTCGGATGCAGATTGGCAACATGGAGACGACCGGTGAGGAGATCGTTGCCATGACGCTCCCGCCCGACGTCCAGATTCCGCCTCCTCCTCAATCAATCGCCCGACCGGCGACCCCGCGTGTCTCGGCAGGGCCTGTGGCGGAAGAGATCACCATGGCCCCGACGACTTTCGACGCCAATCCGGTGGAGAGTCTTCTTCCTCCGCCTGTCGACGTGAAACGACAGGAAAAGGACAGCACGCCCTTCTACGTTCCGCGTGATGTGGAGCCGCGGCTCTTGAACGGCTCCGAAGTCGCCATGCTTCTCGAACAGAACTACCCCAGGACGCTTTGTGAAGCCGGGATCGAGGGAAGAGTCGTGCTCTGGGTTTACGTGAGCGTTGAGGGCAAGTCCGCAACCTGCCTCGTTCACTCATCCAGCGGCTATCCCATGCTGGACGAGGCCGCGAAGAAGGTGGCTGGGCACATGAGATTCGCACCTGCGCTGAACATGGATAAGCCGGTAGCCGTGTGGATCGCGCAGCCTGTCGAATTCTCGGTGTCGTAACGGGGTGGCAGCCTCCGCAGGCCCGGCCTCGAGCTCTCCACACGAGTAAGCGAACGATCTCGGCGTGAGCCGGCCGGGTTTCCGTATTGTCTTCCGTTCGCCGAAGGCGAGTCTTTCGCGCTGAACCAGTCGTACTGTTCACCGCCGCAGGGGAGCCACAACATTCGCTTCGCCTACGACTTCCTCATGCCGATCGGCACAGAAATCCGTGCCGCCCGTGCCGGCGTCGTCCCGAAGGGCGGACTACTGGGGTGGTCCGGTGCCGCGGGAGGGCGCTTTCACGCCCTCCCGTCTGAGCCCTACGAACAGGCCAGGAAGGCCTCCAGATGGTGGTCGTCCGACACCGCCTGCAGTTGCAGGAACACCCTGGCGACGTCAGACGGGGCCAGAGGTACCAGTTCGTCGTACAGAGCGACGACGTTGCGTTCGGCCGCGACGCCTGCCTGGCAGGCCAGTAGCCGGGTTTCAAACGTCGGCACACCTTCCGGTTCCACCACCGGCGGAGCCTCCAGCCCCCGTTTGCTGTAGAGATGCTCCACGGCCGCGACGTGCCGGAGCTCGGCATCGCGAATCCGGGTGAATGGGACTCCGAACTGTTCGGCGGCGTACAGGTAGGTGAAGTAGGCCATGATCTCCGAGGCGATCGCCTCATCGAGGATCTCGAGTACCGCGGCCGCAGGGCCCGAGTTCGCGTACTCGGGACTCAGTTGCAGTGCGGGCTCGGTGGCGTCCGGTTCTGCCTGGCAGGCGCCGAGGGCGAGAAGTGGGATGCTAGAGATCGCCACCCACGCTGTCACAGCGAGATGCGTCCGCAACATGGTGCTTCTCCAGTGCCCGCCCTCGTTGTTCAAGGAAATGGGGAAGCAGCCTGGTTGACCGTGCGACCGGTCTGGTGAGTGGCCCCTACCCCTCCGAGGAACTGACGACCTCAAAAGGAGGAAGGTCACACCGAGTCGAGTTGACGCGCTTGATGTCAATCCGGAGGGATGGAGGCCCGCCGCTGCGCCCCGGGCGGGCCTCCGGACCCGTTCGCCACTGTGGGAAGGACCCGGTAGGATGGGCAGGGCGGGCGTTCCCCCCATGGCCGTTTCCGGCGCATGGATCCTACCGGGCCTGTAGCTAGTCGCTGTGCAGCTTCAGGTTTCCTCCGATGATCTCCTTTTCGCACAGCTTGCACGGCCAGGTGATTTCCGTGCCCGCCGCGATTGCGGCGTCGATTTCGAGCACCTTCGGTGCGTCCGGATAGAACCACTTCCACGAGATTCGGTCTCCCTTGCGCCCCGGCGTGGCCACATCCTTGGCCCACCCCAGAACGACCTGCCCGATACGACAGTCGCTGCCGTTCGGGTGGTTGCCCGAACCGCCGGTGCTGCCTGGTTCGCCGGGACCTCCGGTCGAGCCATCATCGTGTGAGCATCCGCCGTCGTCGTGAGTCGAACCGTCGTCATGCGAACAGCCGCCGTCGTCGTCGCCTGAACAACCGCTGCTCCCGTGGCCCGAGCCACCGCACGGTTTGGTGTCCTTCTCTACTCTTCCCACGAATCGTACTTCGGCCAGCTCCGTATCGATGTCCACGAAATAGAGCTTCACCTTGATCTCACGGTGCAGGGTGCCATCAGCGGCGATCACCCGGTAAGCGAAGTTGCCGGGGCCGGGACTTCCCGGTGGGACAGCGGGGTAGGCCGTCAGGCTTGCCTGGGCGAATCGATCGTCGTCCGGAGCGTTCATCCCCTTCCCTCCGGGCCATACCATGTCGATCGTACCGCTGAATCGGATCTCGTCCGCCTGCCCCGAGCGACCGCGAGCGGTCAGCAATTCGACCTCGGGGTCGAGGGGGTTGGGGTTCGAACAGCCTGCAGCGCCGACCGTCAGCAACAAGGCGCCCACGGTTGCACTCCACTTCAGAATCGTCGGGTGTCGTCCGTTCGCCCTCATGGTCTGTCTCCCTTCGCCTGTTGTGGTCCCACCGGACAAGCCGGCAGGACCACCGTGTCAGGAGCCGTCCGGGGGGAGCGACTGCTGCCTCACTTCTTCTTTCCGCCTCCCTTCTTTCCGCTGCCGCCACCTCCGCCACCACGCTCGTGAATGGAGATGTCCATGTAGGTCAGGTTGTCAGTGAAACTGAGCCCGGAAGTGCCTCCGCCACCGGGCTCCTCGCCCTCCTCGGCGGCGGCCACCAGGAGTTCCTCTTCCAGCGGCACCATGATCTCGGTCGTGCCGTCGACGAAGAACGTGTTCAGCTGTTCGGCGCCGCAGGTCTGGTCGAAGCTGAAGGTGAGGCGGTAGTCACCGGCACCTTCGTTCAATCTCCGCACGTTCCAGGTGTAGCCGTAGATGATCCTTCCCTTGACGTTGATCTCGGCGTTGTAGTAGCCGGGTCCATCTGCGGCCTCGTGCACCGCCATGTTGAAGATCGGCAGGTTGATCAGATCATCTTCGACTCCGTCTGCCTCGGTCCAGCCCTGGCCGGCGACCCACACCAGGTCGGACAGCGCAGCGTCATCCCGATCTACGAGCAGCTTCTGGATGGTGAA
>JBATJK010000222.1:0-1812 GCA_049668445.1 Gemmatimonadota bacterium | reverse complement strand
GAGTAGATCCATTTTAATGTTTCAGGCTGAAGTGCAAGAGCGTATGGGTGATTTAGATAAAGCACTGCAAAGTCGTCAGGCTTTGAGCACGCGTCGGGATGCAAGCCCTGATGATCACCTGCAAACCGCGCGACTTTTGTATCAACTGGGTCGCTACGAGGCGGCGTACGGGGTGATGAAGATGGTTACCGCCGCCGATATCGTGGAAAGCGATTATGCCTACCAGTTAATCGGAGAACTGGCATGGCTGCAAGAGGACTATAAAGTGGCCGCTGATGCTTATTATTCTCTCTGGGAAAAATATCCTGGAGATGAATTTTCACGGCAGCGGTTGATTGTCGCCAAACAACAACTTGGTCAGACAAAAGAAGCCGTGCAATTGCTTGAAGAACACTGGCGGCGGACAGGGGACCGAATGGCCTTTGTGGCCGCTCTTACAGCCGCACGACAGGCAGAATTATGGCCGTTAATGGACCGGTTGTTTGCATTGGCCCAATCGGTGCCGGACCAGTTTGCTTCTGATGAGAAGTACTGGTTGCTCAAAGGCGATTGGCACAGCTACAGACAAGAATACCCCCAGGCTTATCTGGCTTACCGGCAAGCTTTGGCTCTCAATTCTCGGTCGACAGAAGCGGCCGATGGGGTCCTCTGGAGTCTGATCAATGCAAAGGATCACGATCGACTGAGCCGATGGGTGAATAATCACGTTCGGTCCGGCCTTCCGTTGACTGAAGCCCATGCCGTCGCTTTGCAAATGTTGGGACGCGATAGAGAGGTCATTGTCTGGTATGAGAGTCAGTTCGATTATCATCAAATCGACGTGCTTTGGCTTCTCGATTTTTCAGATCTGCTTGTCAAAGTCGGGCGTAAAAATGCTGCTTACCGGGTCCGAAAACATGCGCTTAACGTGTTGATGGAACAGAAAAAGACAGTGCCAGACGATCGTGTGACCGAATTGATGGCCGACCTCCACGGGGTTCCCATTGCTTCCCAATGGCTGAAAAGTCAAATAGAATCCGCAGAACAAGCCGTGGTTATCAATTGGTGGCTTTATCGTCAGCAGTACGAGGCCGCCCGAATTTGGCTGCTTCAGCACCATGTCGAACGCAGCAGTTTGCCTACCTGGAAGCAATTGCAGTTGGCGCTGGCTGAAAATGATCATAAGGCCGTTGCCAATTTGCTCCAGAACGACGAGATAAGTGCCGGCACCGCCGATCGCATGAACGCATACGCATTGTTAGGCCGGCATGATCTGGCACTGGCTGAACTTGGCACTGTGGATCAGTTGGAACCCGAACATCGGGCAGCGGCAGTGGCGGCGGCTGTCAAGCTGCCAAATCTATGGGAAGCAGACATCAGTACCGGCAGTCTCGGCGGACTTGGCATCCGCAATATGGAAGGATTGTACTGGAGAAATAGGGGAAGGTACGGCTGGGGGTTGACTGGCGGAATCAGTGCTTTCGAGCAAGACGATGACATCCTTGCTGTTTTACCCCACAACGAGACCCGGTTGACCGGAGCCTGGCGTCGATACCGCGACGATGTGTGGGCCTTCGATCTCGGCTACCGGGAGGGCAACGGTGGATCGGTCTTTCCGCTGGGCCTGACGTATCGCTCTTCCGATCGGCGGCGCTGGCAATACCAAATAGGCCTGCAAAGCGACTCATTGACCGCAGTCAGCGGTCTTATGCGTCTCTTGGGTGCCCAGGACCGACTCGGCCTGAAGTTTGAGTATGCGATTGATCCGAGACTTTCCCTATCACTTGGTGCCGATCGTCATCGCTACGAGAGCCTTGGCGGCAGTACTCTGGC
>JBATJK010000221.1:0-3725 GCA_049668445.1 Gemmatimonadota bacterium | reverse complement strand
TGGAGACGCTGTGGTTCGTACTGCTGGCGGGCATGCTCGCAACCTACGTGGTGCTGGATGGTCTCGACCTTGGGGCCGGTATCCTGCACCTGTTCGTCGCTCGGGACGACGCCGAGCGCAAGCAGGTGATCCGCTCGATCGGCCCCGTGTGGGACGGCAACGAGGTCTGGCTGCTGGCGGCCGGAGGCACGATGTTCTTCGCCTTCCCCAGCCTGCTGGCTACCTCGTTCAGCGGATTCTACCTCCCTCTCATGATCGTGCTCTGGCTGCTGGTCTTTCGTGCCCTGGCGATCGAGTTTCGCCACCAGTTGTCCGATCCGATATGGACCCAGTTCTGGGACGTAGCCTTCGGGGTGGCCAGCATCCTGCTGGCGGTCTTCTTCGGAGCGGCTCTGGGCAACGTGATCCGCGGCGTTCCCCTGGATGCCAGTGGCGTCTTCTTCGAGCCGTTGTGGACCAATTTCAGAATCGGAGAAACGACTGGAATCCTCGACTGGTACACGGTTCTGATCGGTGTCACGGCACTGGCGACGCTGGCGCATCACGGAGCCCTCTGGCTGTTCGCCCGCACTGATGCGGCCGTGCGGCAGCGAGCGGATCGCGCCGCTGGCTACCTGTGGATCGCAGTGGCCGTCCTGGCCGTGCTGGGCACGGTCGCCACGTTCTCCGTACAGGCCAACGTCAGCCGCAGCCTGACAGCTCGACCGTGGGGACTGCTGCTTCCGCTGATCGCCGCTGCCGGCCTCGTGGTCTCGTTCATCTCCCGCCGCCGGGGACATGGGAAAACGGCGTTTCGCGCTTCGGCCGTATTCCTGTATGGCATGCTGGGCAGCGCCGCCATCGGCCTGTATCCATACGTTCTTCCAGCACGAAACGAGGCCTTCGGGATGACCGTCACGGATGCGGCGAGCTCCCCGTACGGCCTCAGGGTAGCGCTGGTCTGGTGGATACCGGGAATGGTGATCGCGTGCGGTTACTTCGTCTTCCTCTACCGCACGCTGCCGGCGACTGTCTCAGTTTCCGACGTAGCGGACCACTGAGGCCGGTGGCCGACCACGGCCACTACCCTTCGCCGATCATCCTGAACAGCACATCGAAGGCCAACGGCAACAGCTTGACGCCCCTCCGCCACACACCGCATCGTGCCCGGAAGTCGGAGCGATTCGGCCCCGGCCCTTCCGGTCAACAGTCTCACGTTCGCAGCGGAGGTAGCCTTGGGCGCGCTGAACAAGAGTCAGCTGCGACCTTCTCCGAGCGGGGCCACGCGTGGTCACGGCTTCGGAACCGCCCCCGTGTTCCTGGCGAGCATCAGCACCATCCTGGGTGCGATCCTCTTCCTGCGCTTCGGTTATGCGGTGGCGCACACGGGCTTCCTGGGCACCCTGTGGATCATCGCACTCGGTCACGCGGTCACGATTCCCACGGCCCTCGCAATCGCCGAGATCGCGACCAACCGTCGGGTCGAGGGCGGTGGCGAGTACTTCATCATCTCCCGCTCGTTCGGAACGACTATCGGCGGGGCCATAGGAATCGCCCTCTTCCTGTCGCAGGCGATCTCGGTGGCCTTCTACATCATCGCGTTCGCCGAGGCCTTCCGAATACTCGGTCCCGCGTTCCAGAACCTGACCGGTTTCGCTCTCGACCTGCGGCTGGTCTCGGTGCCTGCTCTGTTTCTCCTGCTCGCACTCATGCTCACCCGTGGCGCCAACATAGGGGTCACGGCGTTATGGGTCGTGGTGAGCGTGCTGGCCGTGTCGCTCGTGCTGTTCTTCCTTGGAAAGCCGGTGGAGGGTGCGACGGCCTCTGACGCAATCCTGAAGAGCGAGCTTCTCGCGGCCGACCCGTTGATCGTCGTGTTTGCCATCGTTTTTCCGGGTTTCACCGGGATGACGGCAGGCGTCGGCCTCTCGGGAGACCTGGCCAACCCGCGCCGATCCATCCCGCTGGGCATCCTCTCGGCTACGCTCGTGGGGATGGGCGCCTACGTCCTGGTGGCCTGGAAGCTGGCGACATCTGCTCCCACCGAGCTTCTCGCCGATACGAGTCACCTGGTCATGGCCGACATCGCGCTGTGGTCCCCCATCATTCCGATCGGTCTGGCCGCGGCGACTCTGTCGTCGGCGATTGGCTCGATTCTGGTGGCGCCGCGCACCCTGCAGGCCCTGGCGGCGGATCGGATCATGCCGGGAGCAGGCGTCTCGCGCTTCCTGTCCACGGGAGTCGGACCGGCCAACGATCCGCGCAATGCGACCCTGGTGACCGGGGCTATCGCCTTCTTCGTGGTGCTGGCGGGCAGTGTCGACGTAGTCGCCGGGATCATCTCGATGTTCTTCATGGTGACCTACGGATCGCTGTGCGCGATCAGCTTCCTGGAGCACTTCGCGGCTCGTCCGTCGTACCGTCCCTCGTTCAGGACCAAATGGTATCTGAGCCTGGTGGGCGCGGTGATGTGCCTGCTCCTGATGTTCCAGATGAGCCCCGGTTACGCGGTGGCTGCGATCGTGATCATGGCCGCCCTGTACAAGACGATTCAGTTGACCAGCGGCAGCCCGGACGACGACATCGGGACGATTTTCCAGGGCGTGATGACCCAGGCCACCCGGACCATGCAGATCCGCCTGCAGAAGACGCCCCCAGTGGAGTGGCGTCCCAGCATCATCACGATCACCGGCCGAACGTTCGATCGCTCGGCGCCCATTCGCATGCTGTCCTGGCTGTGCCACCGATACGGCTTCGGCACCTACCTGCACTACATTCAGGGACTCCTGAACGCGGACACGTACGCCGAGAGCCGCAAGGTGCTTGAACGGCTGATCCGGTCCACCACGCGCAGGGCCAGCGGCGTGTTCTTCGACACCATGGTGAGCCCGTCGATGCGCTCCGCCCTCGCGCAAACGCTGCAGGCCCCGGGGATCGCCGGGGTGGACAACAACACGATGCTGTTCGAGTTCTCGGAACACGACGACGTCGCCGTGGTGGAAGAGTGCCGGGCCGGGATCTTCCTGGCGTGCAGCGCCGACATGGATTGCCTGGTGCTGCGCCACGGCGACCACCATTTCGGCAACCTTGATGACATCCACGTGTGGCTCACGTGGCACGATCACCGGAACGCCAATCTGATGATTCTCCTTTCGTACATTCTGCTCGGTCATCCGGATTGGAGTTCGGCCGACCTGCAGATCTTCGCGGCCTACCCCAAGGCGGAGGCCGCGGCGCGAACGGAGCAGCTGCACACGATGATCCGTGAAGGCCGGATTCCGGTGTCCCCGCGTAAGGTGGAGATCATCGGCACCGACGACCGGATCGACTTCACCAGCCTCGTGCAGGCCAAGTCGTCCGAGGCCGACCTGGTGGTCATGGGGTTCACCGAGGAGCGCCTCCGGGAGAAGGGCTCCGACCTCCTCCTGAGGCACCCATCCCTGAACGAGGTGCTTTGGGTGGCCGCCCAAGAACGCATTTCCATGGAGTAGGACAGCGTGAACGATATCACGACCACCGACGCTCGCCCGGACGACCTCATCGTGATCGCGGGAGCCGGCGGTTTCATCGCTGGACACCTGACGAAGCACTTCAAGGACCGTGGCTTCAGCCGCATCAGGGCGGTGGACAAGAAGCCCGTACCCGAGTGGTATCAACCCGTCCCCGGCGTCGAGTGCCTGAGCCTCGACCTGAGCGAACCGGAGAACTGCAGGCGTGCCTGCGAGGGTGTGGCGGAAGTCTACAAC
>JBATJK010000220.1:0-2486 GCA_049668445.1 Gemmatimonadota bacterium | reverse complement strand
GGTGTGCTCGGGCTGCTTGGCGGCATCGCCATCGCGACGGCCGGGTGGTGGGCGCTCGGGCCCCGGCCCGCGGCGGAGGACGATTCCGTACGCGAATCAGCGGCCGATGTAGCACAGCCGGCTGACGTCTACCTGGCGTCGCTTGCCGTCCTTCCGTTCGCCAACCGGAGCGACAACCCCGAGAACGAGTACTTCACCGACGGCGTGCACGACGACATCCTCACGGAGCTCTCACGCCTCGAAGGTCTCAAGCTCATCTCTCGCACGTCGGTGATGCGGTACCGGGACACCGAGACGAGCATCAGGGAGATCGGGCAGGAGCTCGGCGTGGCCACGGTGCTGGAGGGCAGTGTACAACGTTCGGGCGAACGGGTCCGCATCACGGTGCAGCTGATCGACGCTGACACCGACAATCACCTGTGGGCCGAGACGTACGACCAGGAACTCACGGCGGCCAACGTCTTCGCCATTCAGAGCGACGTGGCCCGGCAGATAGCCTCGGCGCTGGAGGCCACGCTGGTGGCCGGAGAGCCGGCGGAGGGCCGGCCCCCACCGACCGAGAGCCTGGAGGCCTACGACCGGCTCACGGAAGCGCGGTTCCTCCTGTCGACCCGCGACCAGGAGAACATGCGCCGGTCTGTGGATCTTTACGAGGAGGCGATCGCCCTGGACACCAACTACGCCCCGGCGTACACGGGACTCGCCGAGGCGTACCTGGTCCTGTATTCCTGGGACCAGCTCACGCTGGAGCAGATCAAGCCGGTTGTCGAGTCCGCGCTGGATCGGGCCATGGAGATCGATCCGTTGCAGGGCGAGGCCTACACTGCCCGCGCATTGTTCCTTCGCAACCTGGGCCGGTTCCACGAATCGGAGAGGGACTGGAAGAGGGCCATCGAGCTGGTTCCGGGGCACGCCAACACGCGCCACTGGTACGGGGGCATGCTGTGGGAGGTCGGCCGATTCGACGAGTCGCGGATCGAGATGCGCCGCGCCCTGGCGCTCGATCCCCTGTCCCGGATTATCAGCGCGAATGTAGGCCTTGGAGAGTACTTCGCACGCGACTACGACGCCGCGATCGCCCAGTACCGGAGAGCCCTGGACCGTTATCCCGATTTTTCTTACACGTGGATACTGCTCTCGCTGGCCTACTCGCTGAACGGCCAGCACCAGGAGGCCCTCGAGGCGGGACGGACGGCGCTGGAGATATCGCCGGGTGACCTGAACTACACGCAGGTCCTGGCGTTCGTGGTGGCCCGGGCGGGCGACGAGGCTGAGGCCCGGCGCCTGATGGAATCGGTCACCGGCTCCGATCCCACGCGCCTTGCCCTTGCTCACGTGGCGCTTGGCGAGACGGACGAGGCTCTCCGCCTGGTGGAGTTGGCCGTCGACGAAGGGTCGCCGTTTCGTGCCGAACTGGGCGATCCGGCATACGACCCGATCCGGGCAGAGCCACGCTTCCAGGAGGCCATGAGGCGGGTGGGCTTGATCGACTAGAGGGGATCCGATATGGCAACCGGAAGCACGAAAGCCGTCGTCGCCGCCATGATCGCTAACGCGATCATCGCCGTAGCCAAGTTCGGCGCGTCGGCGATTACGGGCAGCTCGGCCATGCTCTCCGAGGGGATCCACTCGGTGGCCGACACCGGGAACCAGGCACTGCTGCTGCTCGGCAATCGCCGCAGCCACCGGCCGGCCGACCGCCAGCACCCGCTCGGCTACGGCCAGGAACTGTACTTCTGGAGCCTCATCGTCGCCATGATCCTTTTCGGGCTCGGCGGTGGTTTCAGCATCTACGAGGGGATCGCCCACCTGAGGCACCCGTCGCTGCCACAGAACCCGGGCTGGAACTACGGCGTGCTGGCCCTCGCGTTCGTGGTGGAGGCCACTGCGCTCCGGGTGGCGCTCAAGCAGCTCAAGGGGAAGGGGAGCGGAAAGACCCTCTGGCAGCGGGTCCGGGACAGCAAGGACCCTCGCGTGTTCGTGCCGGTGGCGGAAGACATCTCGGCGCTGGCGGGTGTGCTCGTCGCCTTTCTCGGGATCTTCCTGGCCCGCGCGCTGAACATCCCCGCACTCGACGCGGTCGCCTCGATCGTGATCGGACTGATCCTGGCGGGCGTGGCCATCTTCCTCGGGTACGAGACCCGCGACCTTCTCGTCGGCGAGGCGATCTCGGAGCGGTTGAGCAGGGAAGTGGAACGGATCTGCCTGGAGGACGACGACGTGGAGCGCGTCGTCCGAATCATGGGAGTCCATCTCGGGCCGGACGACATCCTCCTCACGCTTGGCCTGGAGTTTGCCGCGGGCCACGACATCGGGGAAGCGGCCCAGGCCGTGGAGCGGATCGAGGAGCAGATTCGGCGTCAAGATCCTCGCGTCACGCGCGTCTTCGTGGAGCCCGAAGTTTCGACCGACCCGGGGGGACTGGAGACCCCGTTCTAAGCCGCAGTACTACGCATTTCTACGGGCACGCCTCTTGCCAACTATCC
>JBATJK010000219.1:0-4948 GCA_049668445.1 Gemmatimonadota bacterium | reverse complement strand
CTGGCGGTCATTGCCGTGGCGGTCTTGCTGATCGTCAGGGACGTGGCGCCGCCGGACGCGATGCTGTTCTCGGCCCTCGTGGTCTTCATGGCCGCGGGGGTCGTCACGCCCGAGCAGGGCCTGGCGGGCTTCGGCAATCCTGCCGTAGCGACGGTGGGCGCCCTGTTCATCGTCGCTGCGGGCATGCGGTCAACGGGCGTGCTGGAGAACGCCTCGCGCGCGGTCCTGGGGAGTGGAGATCAGCTCGGCCGGGCCCTGCTGCGGCTGACATCGTCATCGGCTCTGCTCTCCGCCTTTCTCGCCAACACACCCGTCGTGGCCATGGGCGTTCCCACAGTCACCGCATGGGCGAAGCGCAACCACGTATCCCCGTCCAGATTGCTGATCCCGCTGTCGTACGCCTCGCTGCTGGGAGGCATCTGCACGCTGATCGGGACCTCGACCAACCTCGTGAGCCATGGACTCCTGCAGCGGGCCGGCATGCCGGGTTTCGGCTTCTTCGAACTCGCGGCCATTGGCGTGCCGTGCGCGCTCATCGGTATCGCGTACCTGACGCGGGTCGCTCCACGTCTGCTGACGGATCGGATTCCGATTCGTACGGTGGGAGAGGACGTTCGCCGGTACCTCGTCGAGATGCGCCTCACGGACCCGTCTCCCCTGATCGGAAAGACCATCGTCGAAGCCGGGCTGCGCCATCTTCCGGGGTTGTTTCTCGTACGCGTGGAGCGTCCGACGGGCATGATTTCCCCCGTGGGACCCGACGTGCGGCTGCTGTCCGGCGACTTGCTGACGTTTGCGGGGGTCGTTGAGAGCATCGTCGACCTGCGGAGTTTCGAGGGGCTGACGCCCACGACGTCGAGCCGAGCGCCCGACTCGAGTCGCTGGCACCTTCATGAAGCGGTGGTGTCGCCGGGATCGCCGCTGGTCGGCTCGAACATTCGCGACGCCTCGTTCCGCGGTCGATACAACGCGGCAGTGCTGGCTGTTCACAGGCATGGCGAGCGGATCGAAGGGCGAATCGGTGACATTACGCTGAGGCCGGGTGACACGCTGCTCATCGAGGCGGCCGAGGCCTTCTCGCGAACGTTCCGGTATTCGCCGGACTTCTACCTGGTGAGCCGGGTCGGGGATAGCAGTGCCCCCAGGCGAAGCCGGGCGATGGTGGGGGTCCTGATACTCATTGCCATGGTTGTACTGGCAGCCCTGGATGTCGTTCCAATCGTCGTGAGTGCGATCGGCGCGGCGATGGCCATGGTCGTCGTCGGCTGCCTGAGCCTCGGTGAGGCCAAGCGCTCCATCGACTGGTCGGTGCTCGTCACGATTGGATCGGCCCTCGGGATCGCCATGGCGATGGATGCCAGTGGCGCGGCGGCGATACTCGCCAGGGGCGTCGCGGGAGCGGGGGCCAGCTTCGGTCCGGTCGGGGTGCTGGGGGCCGCGATAGTGGCGGCGATGCTGCTCAACGCCCTGGTAGCGAATGCGGCGGCCGTGGCGATCATGTTTCCGGTGGCCGTATCGGCTGCGGCTGGCCTCGGACTCGATCCGAGGCCGTTCGTGGTCGGCGTGACGATCGGTGCGTCGCTGTCGATGTCCACCCCGATCTATCAGACCAACCTCATCGTGTACGGACCCGGGGGCTATCGATTCACTGATTTCACGAAGGTCGGTGTGCCTCTCCAGATTCTCCTGGCCATCGTTTGCGTGCTTCTCATTCCTCTCGTGTGGCCCTTCGCGAGCTGACCGGCCGTCCTGTGGGATGGCCGCCACACCCGCCGCCGGCCCCGCTTCCAAGTCGTCACCTTCCCCGGTGCTGTCCATCCTGTAACTAGCCGTAAAAACGACAGTTAGGGCGGGTGTGGCCACGATCACGCAAATGGTCTGGCGAGTGGCGCGCCTCTTGTAACACAGGCTCACACCGGCGGGGATTGCCCGGCCGGATCCCCGGAGCGTGGACGTCGGTGTACGCTTCGGGGGGAGCCCGTACTCAAGAGGATCATCGCCCATGTGTGGAATCGTCGCGTATGCCGGTGGGGAGCAGGCGACCCCCATTCTCCTCGAGGCCCTCAGTCGACTCGAGTACAGGGGGTACGACTCGGCCGGCCTTGCCGTGCAGAACGGCATCGGCCTTGAAATGCGAAGGGCGGCCGGGCGACTCGAAGCCCTCGGCGACCTTCTGGAAAGAGAACCGGTTGCGGGCGAATCGGGAATCGCCCACACGCGCTGGGCAACACACGGAGAGCCCACGGTCGGGAACGCCCACCCCCACCAGGACTGCTCGGGCGAGATCGCGGTGTGTCACAACGGCATCATCGAGAACGCCGATATCCTGAGGGCAGAGTTGATACGGCGCGGTCACGAGTTCCACTCGGAAACGGACACGGAAGTCCTCTCGCACCTGATCGAAGAGCACTGGCTTCCGCCTCTGCACCTGAGCGTCGCGCGCGCCCTGAGCATGGTCGAGGGCACCTTCGGCATCGCGGTGATGAGTTCACGAGAGCCCGGTCGCATCGTGTGTGCGCGCCGGGGCTCGCCGCTGCTGATCGGCCTGGGAAAAGGGCAGATCTTCGCCGCATCGGATGCGGCGGCGCTCCTCCCGTACACGCGCCGGGTCGTCTACCTGGACGACGGTGAGATGGCCGTCATCGACTCGTCGGGCTGCGACATCCTCTCGATGGACGCGATGTCCCGGATCGTGAAACCCGTCGAGGTGCTCGACTGGGATCTCGAAGCCGCCGAGCGCGGCGGGCACGCCCACTTCATGCTGAAAGAGATACTCGAGCAACCGACGAGTCTCGAGGCCACGTTACGGGGCCGCATCCAGCGTTCGACTCCGGCCGTGAAACTCGGCGGGATGTCCGAGGTCGCGGGGGTCCTGTCTGAAGCCCGCCGGATCATCTTCACGGCCTGCGGCACTTCGTGGCACGCCGGTCTCATCGGGAAGTTCATGGTCGAGGAGTACGCTCGCGTGCAGGCTGACGTCGAGTACGCATCGGAGTGGCGGTACCGGAACCCGGTGCTCGAGCCTGGGACCGTGGTGGTGGGGGTCTCACAGTCGGGAGAGACGGCGGACACGCTCGCCGCCCTGTCGCTGGCCAGGGAGAAGGGGGCGACGACGCTCGGTGTAGTCAACGTGGTAGGCAGCTCGATCGCCCGGGCAACCGACGCGGGCATGTACCTGCATGCGGGTCCGGAAATCGGGGTGGCCTCCACCAAGGCGTTCACGTCGCAAGTCGCCGCGATGGCTCTGTTTTCCCTCTACCTGGGCAGGCAGAGAGGCCTGGATCCGGAGGTGACCCGCCGTGTCCTGTCCGAGATCCAGCTGCTGCCCGACAAGGTTCGGACGATTCTCGCCCGGGCCGACGAGCTCGAGGCGATGGCCCGGAGGCTCGTCGATCGCGGGAACAACAACTTCCTGTACCTCGGTCGCGGATACAGCTTCCCGGTCGCGCTCGAGGGCGCCCTGAAGCTCAAGGAGATCAGCTACGTCCACGCGGAGGGATTCTCGGCGGCCGAAATGAAGCATGGCCCGATCGCGCTGATCGACGAGAACATGCCGGTGGTGGTGGTCGCTCCGCGCGACAGCGTGTATCCGAAAGTCCTCTCCAACATGAGAGAGGTGAAAGCGCGCGGCGGCTACCTGGTCGCGGTCACCACGGAGCCCAACGGACTCGCTGAACTGGCGGACGAGGTATTCATCGTCCCGAGCACGGAAGACAGCTTGCAGCCGATCATCTCGGCGATCCCGCTGCAACTCCTGGCCTATCACATCGGCGTGATGCGTGGCTGCGACGTGGACAAGCCGCGCAACCTGGCCAAGAGCGTCACGGTGGAGTAAGGGCGGACCATGAAAGTACTCCACGTCGTCGGCTCGCGTGCCGGGTTCTTCCGGATTTCACCCGTGTTCCGAGCACTGACAAGGGCCGGTGCGGACCACCAAGTCATCGTGTACGCGGGACACCGGGAAGATCTGGTTCCCGATGGCATGTTCCTGAAGGAGCTCGAGCTCCCGCCTCCCGACCACGTCCTTGGCGTGTCCACCGGCAGTTCGGCCACCCAGACGGGCCGGTCTCTCATCGCTCTCGAGTCGATCGTCATGCGCGAATCCCCGGACTGGATCTTCGCGGTGGGCGACGTGGACGCCGCTCTTGCCGCCGCGCTCGTGGGACGCAAGAACGGCGTGCCGCTGGCGCACCTGGAAGCGGGTCTCCGGGCGGGGAACAGCCACGAGGCCGTCGAAATCAACCGGCTGCTGACCGACCGTCTCTCGGATGCCCTTTTCGTCGCGGAACGTGCGACCCGCGCGAACCTGCTAGACGAAGGCATCGAAGCCTCCCGGATTCACTTCGTGGGCAACACGGTGGCCGACACCGTGTCCCGCCTGCGGAGCAGGTCCCTGGCTCTCGAGCTCCCCGACCTGATGGGGCTGGATGAAGGCGCGTACGTCGTCGCTCTCCTCGCGCGATCCGACGCCCTTCCCGGACCGGCGCCGCTCGAGGAGTTCCTGCGAGCGCTGGACGGGGTGGCCTTCGAAACCGGGCGATCCACGATTCTCGTTCTCGACTCCTCCGCAGCCGCCAGAGTCAGGGAGGAGAGACTCGAGCACCTGCTCGATCCCATGACGGTCGTGCACTCGCCGAGCTACGTGGAGCTCCTCGCGCTGGTCGACGGGGCCGGAGTCGTCGTCACCAACGCGTGCGAAGTCCTGGATTCCGCGAGTGTGCTGGGAGTTCCCAGTATCGCCATCGGAGACTTCGTAGTCGGGCGGAGCGGGATCCTGGAACGGGGCAGGCACATCCCGGTCGACGAGTTGCCCCAACTTCCCGAGGCCGTGATCCGGGCACTCGCCGAACACGAGGCTCCGGCCTTGCCCGACCGGTGGGATGGCCAGGCGGCTCGGCGGATCGCGGAGGTCACGATGGCGCACCTCCTGGCTTCGGTGGCCTGACCG
>JBATJK010000218.1:0-1619 GCA_049668445.1 Gemmatimonadota bacterium | reverse complement strand
GAGCGGCGGAATGGAGGGTGGTCGCGAACAGCGTCGCGCCCACGGTCTGCCGTTGTCCCGCGGTGGAGTCCCTGCTGGCGGAGGAGCGCCCGGTGTCGGGTCCGTCTGACCTGGCTCCGGCCCTGGCTGCCGACGTTTCGCCCATCGACGACATCCGGTCCACGGCGAGGTACAGGGCCGAGGTCCTGGCCCGCATCCTCTACTGGGGCCTGAGGGACGAGTGCCCCAATTTCACCTGAGCCGGCGGAGCCCATGCCCGAGCTGTCCTTCCACCTGAACGGCGAGCCGCAAAGGATCGAGTACGAAGAGGGAATGAACCTCCTCGACGTCCTGCGGGACGAGTGCGGAGTCACGTCCCCCAAGGACGGTTGCGCCCCGCAGGGAGCGTGCGGCTGTTGCACGGTGATGGTGGAGGGCCGCGCCGTCCTGAGCTGCCTGCGGAAGCCTGAATCGGTCGAGGGCGCGTCGGTCACCACCCTCGAGGGAGTGCCGGACGGCCAGCGCCGCGTCCTGGCGGAGGCCTTCGTTCGCGAGGGCGGACTCCAGTGCGGCTACTGCACCCCGGGGATTGCCGCACGGGTCGTTTCGCTGCTCGATCGGACTCCGGGTGTCAGCGAAGAACAGGTTCGGAAGGCACTCAACGGCCACATCTGCAGGTGCACCGGCTACCAGCGGATCGTGGACGCCGTTCTCACGGCGGCCGATGCGTGGGAGGACGGGATCCTGCCCGAAGGCCGGGATCCAAGGCGCGCAGACGTCTTCGGGGCTGCGAGGGGGCTCCGAAGGGCGTCCCCGACCGACGGTGACGGGGTGGGCGGAAACGGCCTGCGATACCGCGGAGACGAGCAGACGCTGGGCGACAAACCCTACGTGGCCGACATGTCGGTCGGCGGCATGCTTCACGGCGCGGTGGTGCTGAGCCGGCACCCGCGAGCCGTCGTCCTCGAGATCGACCCTTTGGCCGTGCTCGAGATGCCCGGAGTCGAGAGGGTCCTGGTGGCCGAGGACGTTCCCGGGAATCGCCTCGTGGGGCTGATCCGCCAGGATTGGCCCGTGTTCGTTGCACAGGGCGAGACCACCCGGTGTGTGGGCGACGTCCTGGCGCTCGTTCTGGCCGATACCCGGTTTCACGCCAGGCTGGCCGCCGAAGCGCTTGAAGCGTCGGTTCGCTACGAGGTGCTCGAACCCGTGGTAGACCCGGTCGAGGCCCTCGGCAGCGGATCTCCCGCCGTGCACGAGAGCGGCAACCTGCTGGACACGTGCGCGTACGCGCGCGGCGACGTGGACACGGCCCTGGCCGAGTCGGCCCACGTGGTGGAACGCAGCTTCGAGACGCAGCGCATCGAGCACGCCTTTCTCGAGCCCGAGGCCTGCCTGGCCGTGCCCGTCGATGCCTCGCCCGAGTCCGAGGACGGTCCGGGAGCGGGCGCTCGCCTCAAGATCTTCACACAGGGGCAGGGTGTGCACGACGACCAGGCGCAGGTCGCCTCGGTACTCGGAATCGAGCCCCGGGCGGTGGAGGTTGAACTGGTCAGCAACGGAGGAGCTTTCGGGGGCAAGGAAGACCTCTCGATCCAGGCCCAGACGGCCCTGGCGGCGTTCCTTACCGGCCGGGCCGT
>JBATJK010000217.1:0-3253 GCA_049668445.1 Gemmatimonadota bacterium | reverse complement strand
ATCTTCTGGCCGCCCTATCGGAGGCTTGGTGGGGCCATGGGGCCGTAGCTCAGTCGGGAGAGCGCCTGGTTTGCAACCAGGAGGTCGTCGGTTCGATTCCGATCGGCTCCACTTACGAAAGGCCCGTAAGTCGGGCCTTTCTGCCATCCTGCACCTTCTTCGTTCCTGGGATATCTTGCATTAGTTTACCCATGGCCAATCAGAAGAACGCTCTTTGCAGACCAGATCCAGGAGCATCCCATGACAGGGGAATCCCCGAAGAACAAGCATGCTGGGACACCAGGCTCCTTGGTCAAGCTTATCCAACTGGCCCTCTACATACCGATACAGGTGGCCTTCATCCCTTTCGCCATTGTTGGACTGGTAGATGCGATCTTCAAAGAGATGATAATAAGCAGGAAACTGGGCGTTTCCTTCACGGCGATCAAAGCGCTTCAGTACAGATGGATCATGCATTACTTCGACACCAGACCGGACCCCATTTCTGTGGCATTTACCAAGAAGCTTCCGTGTGAGTCACATTTGAGTTTATGGTCGACTTTTGGAGCCCTCATCATTTCCCAGCGGCTATTCGGTTTCACTACAATTTTCGGGCGAGTTGCCGAACCGGGGAAAGAGACCCCGGTTTCCACTGCGGGACGCCGGGTGCTCATGTTTGACGCGATTGTGGAGAAATACGTCGACGAAATGGAGCAGATTGTCATCCCTGGAGCCGGCTTCGATCTAGTGGCTTTGCATTTCACAAAGGGAAAGAACACCAAGGTCTTCGAGCTCGACCAGACCGAGACACTACATGTCAAGGTTCAGACCTTGAAGGATGCAGCCATAGCACATGACTGGATCACCTATGTTCCAGTGAACTATTCAACAGAATCTTGGACCGAAAAGCTACTGGCAGCCGGTTTTGACAAGACGAAGAAGACCCTTTTCCTCTGGCAAAGCGTTTCATTGTTCCTGGAAGCTGACACTGTCAAGAAGACACTCCGGGAAATGGCCGGTTTGGGCGCGGGTGGCTCTATCATCGCTCAAGACCTCTACTCCAAAGCCTTCATCTCGGGTGAAACGTCGAGAATAGTAAAGAGGTCCTTGAGGATGCTGGATAGAATGGGAGAGCCATGGAAGTTCGGGGTAGATATGTCAGATGACCCCGAATCGGCGCTTGAGTCATTCCTGGAAGACTGTGGGCTCAGAATGACAGAGTACTTCCAATTCGGCGAGAAGCTAGGTATTGAACCAATTTACTGTGTTGTTGAGGCTGAAAGATTGGATCACGTATTAGACCCCTAGTCCCAAATCTGGCGTCAGCAAGCGCCAGCGAGCGTCAGCTGGCGGATGAAGCGTTGCTTTGCCTGTCTCGCTGCGCTCGACAGCGATTCCGATCGGCTCCACTTCGCACGATCACTCCGTCCGCGCAGAGTTGCGGACGTCCCAACCTTTCATAGCATGGAACGGGAACTGCCGTGAGACTATATTTCAGTCTCACAATACGAAGCACCGTGCGGAAGCTCCCTGTCAGCCAATTACGGAGGCATCATGTCTTTTCGGATATCTGTCCTGGCCGGTCTCGGCGTTCTGGCCGTGGTCTCTGCCTGCAGCGAACCAGAGCTTCCCTTCACGCAGTATGGCGAGGCCCTGACCCTCACCGAGACGACAAGCGTCTCGGACGTCCTCGGGGACCCCGAAGCCTACGTGGGGCAGCATCTGCGAGTGGAGGGGACCGTGACAGGCGTCTGTGAGCAGCAGGGCTGCTGGATTGCCGTAGCAGGCGACAACGAGGCAGAGCCGCTTCGGGTCAAAGTCGAGGATGGCGTAATCGTGTTCCCACAGACCGCCATGGGGTGCCACGCCCGGGTCGAGGGGGTGATGGAGAAGTTCGAGCTGACCATGGAGCAGGCCGTGGCGCAGGCCGAGCATCACGCTGAAGAGCAGGGGCTCGAGTTCGATCCGGCCAGCGTCACGGGACCCGCGGTGATCTATCAGCTCCGGGGTCTGGGAGCTGAGATCGAGGATACGCCCAGGGCCGCTTCGTAAACCGGCGGGCAGGCGATCCGCATCGCCCCGGTCAGAATTCGATGTTGATCCCGAGCGTGGGCAGCACGCCGATCGATTCGTTGAACTCGGGCTCGTTGGTGCGCGGGTCCCAGCGGACGGCGCTGATATTGTTCCGGTTGTAGACGTTCTGGACGTCCACGTACACCTCGAGCTGCCAGCTCCGGAAGCTGAATCGGCGGTCCACCCGAAGGTCCAGCGAGCTGAAGGTCGGGAATCTTTCGCCCTGGTTGTAGCGGCTCCAGTCCCGCTGGCCGGTGTCGGGCCCGGTGATGATGAACGGCGTCGTCGGCAGGCCGGTTGAGATCCGGAACTTCCCGCTCACTTCCCACTTCGGGTTGATCCTCCAGCCGGTCGATATCGAGCCGATGAATCGCGTGTCGTAGGTGCCGGGTCGGTCCAGTCCTTCGATCGATGCGTACTCTGAGCGGCTGAGGCTGAGGCTCAGGAGGCCGTACAGCGGAATCTCGCTCAGCCGCTTCTGGAGAAACAGTTCCGCTCCGTACGAACTGCCGGTGCCGATGCTGAGCAGGGGTTCGAGGCCAAACGGGATGTCGTTGGTCGCATCCTCGAACCCGGTCGGCGAGAGCACGGCCTGCGGTCGGAACACACGCGCCGGGTAGTCGTCATACGACTTGTAGTAGCCCTCCAGCTGGAGACGAAGATCGGGCCGGAAAACCCGCTCCACGGCCAGCGTCACCTGGTCCGAGACGATCGGAGTGAGGGTCTCCGGATTGCCGGGATCGCCGATCAACCAGATGTAGGAGGGCGGCTGTACGTAGCGACCGAGACTTCCGCGCAGGGAGGTGCTGGACGCGACCTGCCAGTTGGCCCCGATCCGGGGTGACAGGCGAAAGCCATCATCCACGAAATCGTAGTAGTCGGCTCGGACTCCAGCCGTAAGACGGACGTGATCGCCCGCTCGAATCGACGCTTCGGCGTAGGTCGCGTTACGGAACGCGGTAAACGAGGTGTCAACGGCCAGGGTCTGCGGTTCACCGTTCTGATCCGTCCGGACCTCTCCGGCTACCTCGACGTCATAGGTCAGGTCGCTCGCGAACTTCAGGCTGTTGCCGATCGTCCAGGACAGCGTTCGCGCCGGATCCGTGGCCCACTCCACGCGCAGGCCGTTCTCGCCCTCGTCGGAGAAGTTCTTCAGAATTGTCTGGGGCGGGTCGGTGAACAGCGTCTGAGTGGTCTCGAA
>JBATJK010000216.1:0-6838 GCA_049668445.1 Gemmatimonadota bacterium | reverse complement strand
GCGATTCCGGGCAGCAGGAAAAAGCCGGCGCTGAGCATGGAGCCAGTCCCGATGACGTACACATCGAGAAGGGTCAGCTCCTTCTTGAGGCGATGTCCCTCGCTCGCCGCCATGAAGTCTCCTGCGGATCTGGTCGGTGTCCCGCCCCGCGGCCCTGATGACAAATGTAGGCAACAGACCGACTGCGTGCTCGGCACTCGTCTCTGAGATTCGGGAGTGACCGCAAGCGACACGCATGGCCGTTTTTGCTTGGAACTGCGGCAGCGATTATCTTCTAGCTTCCCCCCAAACTGCGGCCCCACCGCGTGACGGAGGCGTGCCGCCTTCGTCGTAGCACTGATGCAAGCGGACGTCGCGCCCCGACTCCGTGCCACATAGTCGTTTGCAGCAACGGTTCCTCCGGCAGCAGGAGGAGGTCGGGCCATGCCTCGGGCGTTCCTAGTGCGGCCCAGATGTCCGGTCGCGCCCGTATCCGGTTGGTCGTGCAGGGTCGCGGTCGCCCTAGTCTCGATCTCGCTACTTCTCTCTTCCGAAGCCTCGGCACAGGTGACCACCGGGAAGGTCCAGGGGCGGATCACCGATGCCATGACAGGCGATCCCATAGCCCGGGCGATGGTGCGGGTCGACGGCACTACGCTGGCGAACATCAGCAACGAACAGGGCTTTTACTTCCTCAACGAGGTCCCGCCGGGTCTGCAGAGCATCCGGGCGGAAGTGCTTGGATACCAGGGTAGCGTGTTGGAAGACGAGCGCATCCTGGCCGGCCAGACGTTCACACTGAATTTCGAGCTCGAGCAGACAGCCGTCGAACTCGAGCCATTGATGGTCATGGGCGAGCGGAATCCTCTCGTTCCGCGGGACCAGGTTTCCACGAAATCGATCATCCAGGGCGAGACGATCGACCTGATGCCGGTGGACAACGTTTCTCAGATGGTGGTCCTGCAGCCCGGCGCGTACTCAGTGAATTGCGAGACCACAAACGAACTCGACGACAATGCCTGGCGGGGTCAGTGCCTGTCGATCCGTGGCGGGCGTCCGAACGAGGAAGCGTTGTACGTCGACGGCGTGCTGGTGCGCTCCTTCGGCACGGGGATGGCCAAGAACGTGTCCCTCCCCACGAACGCCCTGGCGCAGGTCGACGTGACGGTCGGGGGTTTCGCCGCTGAGTTCGGGGAGGCGCAGTCTGGCGTCGTGAGCTATGTGACGCGAACAGGTGGCGCCCGATTCACGGGCTCACTGGAGGTCGCGACGGACCGACTCGGACCGGAGACCTGGACCACCAACTTCAATCGCCTCGAAGCCAACTTTGGGGGACCGATCGCGGGTCCGCTCACGTTCTTCCTGGCCGGGAGTGCCACGGGACGCTCGGCCGCCGACGACGAAGGGGGACCCGGATACTGGATACAGGACAACACGGATACCTGCCCGAGCACGCCACAATTCGCCGACCTCTGCACAGCCGGAGAGCCCGCGATCTTCACCCTTCCCCGTGGTTCATCCGTCGAAGGAGCCACCGATTCCGTGGCCGTCGCCGCCCCGGGTTTCACACTCTCCAAGGGCCGGCTGCAGCCGTACGGATGGAACGACAACTACCTGTTCACCGGGAACATCAACTGGCAACTGCCGCGTGGATCCCGCGTTGCCTTTGGCTATACGAGAAACCGATATCAGTGGTATGTGCGCACGTCGGACGATATCTGGAGCTTCTATCGCGCTGACAACATGGACGGCAGCCTCAACACGCGGGATGCCTTCACTCTCAACACGTTTCTGACACTCGCGCAGTCTCCGACCCAGCAGGTGGCGCTGGACGTCCGTCTCAGCTACCAGGCCGACCGGTTGAAGGACGGCATCCTCGACCCCGACTGGTACCTGAGCCACCAGTTCCCCCAGTTCGGGTTCACCTTCAGCGACGCGAAGTTCCACGGCGACCCGAATACGCTCAGGCAGGGGCTCAACCTGTTCGACCCCGGAGAGCTGGAGCTACAGGCCGGGCGCAGCGGGACCGTGTTCGCGGACAGCACCGCCATGTATCCAGGTCGTCTGGAGGACCTGCGTTCCAGGCAGACAGTAACGGGGATCGGCGTGAATCTGCGGGCCAATCCATACGGCTGGTACAACTACTTCAACATCAGCGGACCCGGAAACTCGGGACACCAGGTCCGCAACGAGGATCGACTGCAGGCCCGCGCCGCCCTGGATTGGCAGTTGGGACGGTTCAACCGACTGAAGCTCGGTGGCGAGTTCATCGACGTGGACCTCAGCCGCTCGGAGATGTGGCTGTACAGAGGCGTTCCAACGGTCAACCTGGCATCTCCTCGGCGGATCGGGGCATTTCTCCAGAACCGGTTGGACGTGGGCGATCTGGTCCTGGAGGCGGGAATCCGAATGGACTACCTGGATCCCAACATGGAGTATCCGCGGGTGCCCGGGTTCGAGGGCGGGAACGTACCGGACAGCCTGCAAGGGGGATACATACGGTGGGACTCGAACCTCGAGGAGTGGGTGCCCAAGTGGGACGAGCCATGTGGAGGTGTGACTGATAAGAATCCAAACGGCACGTGCCTCTCCAATTGGATCCCGGCTACGAGCAAGACGGAGTGGAGCCCTCGCCTCGGCGCCAGCTTTCCCGTGACTCCCACCTCGACGTTCCGCCTCAGCTACGGACGGTTCGTGCAGACACCGGCATTCTTCGGGGGGAGAGCGGTCTACACGAATCCGACGGCCGCCGGTCAGGCGGGCCTCTGGGATGCCGGACAGGACGTGGAGATGCCGAGTACCCGGAGCTTCGAGTTCGGGTACCGCCAGCTTATCGGGCAGAGCTTCGTGATCGATGCCTCGGCGTTCAACAAGAAGCAGAGCCAGGCACTCACTTTCCGGAGCCTCCCGTACGAGGATCCGAACAACCCCGGGTACACAGTCTACCAGGACGTCCTCACGAACCTTGATTTCACCGAATCAATGGGACTGGAAGTCAGGCTGGACAAGGCGATCGGCAACCTGCTCGTGGGCAACGTGGCCTACACATACCTCGACGCACGCGGCACGGGTTGGGATCCGTTGACCTACGTGAGCCTCACGAGCAACGCCAACTCCAATTTGGCGTTCCAGACCGGCCGACCGGTAGATCCACCCGAAGTGCTTCTTCCGCTGGAGACGGCCCGCAAGCACAACTTCGCCGTCACCGGCAGCCTGCAGCTTCCGCCGGACTACATGGCTGGGACCACGGTTGGCGCCATCTTCAGGGACCTGGGTGTGTTCACGATCCTATACGCCCGTTCCGGGCAACGGTTCACGAAGATAGAGCAGATAGGTCGGGTGGGCCTGGCTCCTCCAAGCGGCGGCAACCTGGTCGAGTCCTCGTTCGGCGGCCTGACCATGCCCTGGCAGGTCGAGTTCGACATCCGGATTAGTAAGGGATTCAACCTGGGGCGAGGCTGGAACGCCCAGGCATTCGTGGACTGGCGGAACCCATTCGACCTGGCCCGAACCGACTTCGTGTTTCGCGAGACCGGCGACACTTCGCACGAGCTGGCGAAGGAGATATGGGTCAACGACGGAATGTCGGATCCACGGTTGGACGGCGACACGGACATCCGCGACTTCGACATCGCGGCCGAGTCCCACGAGAACAGCTACAACACGTTCATGCTGATGCGGGCCGAGCAGAGGTTCGGCAACGGCGATGGCATCTACACGGTCGAGGAGCAGACGAGGGCCTTTGCGCAGGACTGGGAGTACTTCCGGGGCGAGCAGCGACTGGCGCCGTCGAACCAGTCCCTTCGGCTAGGCCTGAGGCTGGCTTTCTGAAGCTCAACGAGGATCATCGAAGTCCCGGGTCACGTCGTTTCGGGCACTCCGACACCGATACGCGAAGAATAAGATATGAGAGCCTCGAGCGGACGTGCGCACACATGGAGTATGGTCCGGCGGTGCGCGAACACGGTCCTCCTGCTGGCCCTGGCGACGGCATCGGTTCAGACCTTGACGGGCGTGGCGCAGGAGGCCGACAAGCGGCGATTGGCGAGAGAAGATTTCAGCCTGTTCGCCGTCCCTCGACTGGTGATCGCGTCAAATCAATTGCAGTGCACCATCGAAAACGTAGGGGGAATCTGTATATGGACGCCCGACAACGGAGGAGGAGGTTGGTTTCCGACGGGAACGCCGGACGAATACATCTTCAACTCCGGCTTCCAGATCGCGGGCATCACAGACGCCGAAGCAGGTCCCTGGGCGCTGGACACGGCTGGCGCATACTTCTACGACGGTCGCCAGGGAGTTCCGCACGGCACCCCGCTGACCGCCATCTACGACTCGAGGGATCCCGAGGACCTCGAGGACTGGCCCAACGCTGCCTACATCCAGGACCCCGAAGTGTTCGCCTCCATCCTGCAGGGACGGAAGACGGCTTCGCAACACGACACCTGGGTGCGGTACTGGGACGGCGATCCCGGCCGGAACACCGAGCGCTCGCACCCAATGGGAATCAAGGTCACCCAACGCACCATGACCTGGAATTACCCATCTGGAAACGAATCGGTCATCTACTTCGTGATGGAGTTCGAGAACGCAACGAATGATGCCGAATTTCAGCGTCTCAACGAACTGGCCTTCTTCGGGGGTGACGATGCGTTGCCCGACGAGGGATGGGATTACCGTGATGTGTATGTGGCGTTCGGGGCGGACCACGACGTCGGGACGTGGAATCACAACTTCGGGACCGGTATTCTGCCCTTCGACATGGTGGTTCTGTACGACGGAGGTTTCGTGACGCCGGGGGCCTGGTTTGAGTTTCCTCCCTCCGTGTTCCACCCGCCGTTCTTCACTACCGCGCCCGGTATCGCGGGCGTCAAGTACCTCAAGAGCCCGACGGACCCTTCTACCGGCGATGAAATTGGGCTGTCCATGATGTCGGTGATGGGGCTCGGCCAGAATCAGGCCTTTCCCGACCCCATCGGAATACCGCAGCTATGGCGATACCTCTCAGGTAACCTGGACCTCAACCGTGGCGACCCCGCCTGCAACATACCGGCGGAGATCCAGACGCTGACCGTCGAGACCTCTGAGCGCTCGGTCTGCTACGTGCCGATCAAGTCCGTTGACGTCCGGTTCTACCAGGCCTCGGGCCCGTTCACGCTGGCGGCCGGGGAAGCCGTAACGGTCGTCGCCGCGCATCTCGTGGCTCCAACCGTAGAAACGATGCCAGATGGAACACCGTCCGGGATCATTCAGAGTACCTCCAACCAGGACACCAACCCGCCCGGAGTGCCTTCATTCCACCCCGGATTTCCCAGCTCCCGCGGCTGCGATGTGAACGGCCTGAACTGCACGGAGGTGAAGAGCGCGCTCGAGAACGCGGTGAAGACGATCGAGCGCGGTGCCGGCTGGATCAGTTACGAGGGCCCACCGCCTTCCGGCGCCCAATATCCGGCCGCGGTCGAGCACCCCTCGAACCGGATCGACCAGTTCGACGTGCGGGTCGTGCCTGGCAGCCTTCTGGGCAGGGCCCTGGTGGCCCAGACAGTGTTTGAGAACGCCTTCCTGCTCGGGTTCGCACCAGATCCTCCGGCCTTCTATCTGGTTCCGGGCGACGACAACGTGACCGTCATATGGGAGCCGAGCGCCACGGAGACCCTGGGTGACCCGTTCTTCGAAGTGGCCGGCGACCCGGAGTCCGCCCTGTACAACCCGAACTACCGCCAGTTCGACGTCGAGGGATACCGCATCTGGCGTGGCACGACGCGCGGACAGCTTCAACTGGTCCAGCAGTTCGACTTCTCTGATTCTCGCTTCTACGACTACACGTGTGAGACCGTCCCGCCGCAAGATGACGTGGGCGCGACCGATCCAGGCGGCGAGCCGGTCCTCGGGTTCGCGGCCGGCGATACCTGCCCCCTGGACGAGGACAACTTCCTGGACCAGGCGACCGACAACGTTCTGATCTTCAACAACGGATCGCCGGGAGGCGCGCCCGGGGCTGGCGTCAGCCGGGAGCCGATTGCGGTAAGCATCGATACGGCCATCGTGGCCGACCGAGACGTGGGCGAGGTGCGTCCGCTGAGGGACACGGGCGTGCCGTACTCCTACGTGGACACGGACGTGTACAACAATTTTACGTACTTCTACTCGGTCACGGCTTTCGACCTCAACTCAATGGCTTCGGGGCCCCATACCCTTCGGTCTGCCATGATCGACCAGGCGACTACACCTCGCGCGGACGCTCCGGAGGTGGCCTACGCGGACCTCGTGGTGTTCCTGGCGGGCGATGACGGAGAACCCCTCGATCCAGAAGCGCCACTGCCTCGAGTGGACGAGTTATCAGGCACGTTCTCCGGGCCGATGCCGGCCACGGATGCGGTCAGCCAGACGTTCCAGCCCCGCGTCGAGCGCCTGCTGCCCGAGCTCAACCTCTCGGCGCGCATCGACAGCGTCGTACCCGTATTCAGTCTCGGCTCCGAGTTCGGCACCCCGACCGCTGAGTGTCCGGTAGGGGGGGACCCGTTCCACGTGTGTCTGAAGGCGTACCTCACGATTTCCAGAGACGGAACCGACTCGGCGACCGTCGTCGACATCTACAACCCGTGGTGGACGAACTTCGCGGAGGAGCCACTTCCGCAAACGGCAACTCTAATCGAGGAAGAAGTCGAATTCGATGCCGAATCGCTCGATGCGTTCGGAATCCCGACCGCGAGCGGGAGCGCCGTCGCGATCGGTGAGTTCAACGAGGCCCTCAACCTGAGCTCGACGGAGGGTTCCCAGAATCGACGCTGGGCTACCGAATACGTGGATCACGGCGGGTCGCGCTGGTTCGATGGAGTCAGCGAACAGATCGCGGACC
>JBATJK010000215.1:0-1579 GCA_049668445.1 Gemmatimonadota bacterium | reverse complement strand
GATGTGCACCATGCGCGTGATTCCGAGTAGCGATCCGTCGGCCTCGAACACGGGCGAGCTGTCGAACGTCCTGCCGTGCTCGTCGCGCTCGTACATGTTGAAGACGGTGACCACGGACAGGGCCCGGGCCTGGGCCGCGATCCTGTCCGCCGTGGGGCCCGGTATGGGCTCCGCCCACTCGGCCGCCTCGGAGAACCCGCGCTCCTGGGGGAAGAAGCGGGTGAGAGCGACCTCCGGAAACGCCACCAGGTCGGCCCCCACCTCGGCCGCCCGCTCCATGTTGTGGAGCGCACGGGCCAGGTTCTCCGCCCTGTCCTCGCCCGCGTGTTGCTGTATCAGCGCGATCCTCATGTGGTTCTCCTCTTGCCCCCGCCTGATCGTTCGGCTACTACCGTGTGCCGGCGACGCGCGGTGCGCCACCGACCATTGAAAGTCCTGTGTCCATGAGCGTAAGCCAACCCGTGAGCACCAGCAGCGGCGAGGGCCGGCGATTCTCGCCGGATCTCGCGATCGTTCTGCTCGTCCTCATCTGGGGTTCGAACTTCTCCGTGGTCAAGTCGGCGCTGTCCGAGTTCAGCCCGCTCGCTTTCAACGCGACCCGGTTCGTGCTCGCCTCGGCGGTCCTCGCCGTCTACATGGCGGCCTTCGGGAAGCGCGTGCGGTTTGAGAAGGGTGACGTTCTCCGCCTGGTCGGACTCGGTCTGCTGGGCAATGTGCTCTACCAGGGGCTGTTCATCTACGGGATCGACGGAACGCGGGCCGGCAACGCCGCCCTCATGCTGTCTACCGAGCCGTTGATCGTGACGGTTCTGTCCGTCGGACTCAAGCACGAGACCATCAGCCGGGCCGGGTGGGCCGGCGTCGCCCTGTCGATCAGCGGGATCGTGGTCATCCTGTGGGGAAGCAGCCGGGGCCTCAGCTTCGGATCGGACACGATGCGGGGCGACCTGATCATGCTGGGGTCAGCGTTGGCCTGGTCGGTGTACACGGTGCTGTCCAGTCCGTACGTGCAGAAGTACGGGACGCTGCCGGTCACCGCGTTCACAATGTGGATCGGTACGGTCGGGCTCGTAGCCATCTCGACGCCGGCGCTGCTGGCCCAGGATTGGATTTCGATAAGCCCGGGGGCGTGGGGAGGCCTCGTGTTCAGCGGTGCGTTTTCTCTCGCGCTGGCCTATATCCTGTGGTACTACGGAATCCGGCACCTGGGAAGCAGCCGGACGGCGGTCTACTCCAACACTGTCCCCGTGGTGGCCCTGCTCGTGGCCTGGCTTACTCTGGGCGAGGTACCGACGCTGGTCCAGGTGGTGGGAACGGTTATGATTCTCGGAGGGATCGGGCTGGCACGCTTGAGGCGGAAACCGGCCGAATTACCCGAGGACCTCTTCCCTCCCGAGTAGACTCAGTTCATGGCCCCCGAGCCGACCTTCGGGTTCCTGCGCATGAACTGCACGAGCCGCGACGCGTAGGACGAGAACGCCGGCACCTCGATTCCGCTCCCTTCCAAGTCCGCGCGAGCGTGCGAGACGGTGTAGTGCGTAGGATGAGCGACGTAGTCGATCGTCGCTGACGGTATGCC
>JBATJK010000214.1:0-4696 GCA_049668445.1 Gemmatimonadota bacterium | reverse complement strand
ACGAACATCTCCTTCTCGAACCGGCCGATGTCCGCGCCGACCAGCTTCATGGGGGCGCCACCGAACGAGAGGTTGAACGTGCGCGTGTTCGAGACGTTGGTCAGATAGAAGCGGACGACCTCGCCGGTTTTCGCGTCGAGCTCGTAGCTCTGCTCGCCGTTCACCAGGAGTACGTTCCCGAAGCGTCCCATGATCGAGAAGTTGGCGGCCTCCCGTCCGAACGGGACGAGATCGCGGCCCTCGACCAGGATGTCGTCGAGTGTCACGACCCGCTCCGAGTGCACCGGGTCGGCATACGGCTCGCGGTCCGGCCGCACGAGCATGTTGCCGTACAGTCCGAGGTCCTGCTGGATGTCCTCGCGCACGTGCGGGTGGTACCAGTAGATGCCGTCGTCGGGGAAGCGGATCGTGTAGTCGAACGTCTCGCCGGGCTGGACGGCGTCCTGAGTCAGGCCGGGCACGCCGTCGAACCGGTTGTCCAGCCGGAGCCCGTGCCAATGCACGGTGGTCTCCATGTCGATCCGGTTGGTGAACCGGACGTGCACTTCGGCGCCCTGTTTCACCCGGATCAGGGGTCCCGGGATCTGTTGGTTGAACGCGTACATCACGAACGTCTCGCCGGCCACCATCTTCCGGACCAGGGAGGCTTCGAGGGCCAGCGTGTCACCATTCGCCAGGTCCACGATCTCCCGCGGTCCGGCCATCGGCAGGGTGCCGGGGTCGATCCCCTCGCCCGGCAGGAACTCGCTCACCGACGGCCGGAGGCTCTTCGCGCCAGGCAGCATCGGGTTCCGGATCATCGGCATGATCATGCTGGCGGAGGGCATGACGGGGATGTCGCCCTCGGTCCCGTGATGCATGTGATCCATTTCCTGGGCCCGGGAGGGAGGCGCGACGACCAGGGCGCCGACCAGGAGCAAGCACAGAACGGCGCTCAGCCGGAACACGGCTCGCGCCTGCACGTGGTTCACGGGCGCCAAGTGCGCCCTCGCTTGATTTCGGTCATGTCGTGTCAGCCTCGGAGCTGGTATACCGTCACAGCCGCGCTGAGACGGTCGCCCATCCTAAACGAACAGACCAAAACTGTCTACCGGCGACGCGTCCACGGGTATTAGGTTTCCCTCAACTGGGAGGGTTGAGATGACGTCCCGATCGGCCGTTCCGATCACGGCAGCCGCGCTGCTGATGCTCGCGCTTATTACAGGGTGTGCCACCGAATCCGACGATCCGTCCACTGCCACCTCGGCGCCCAACGTGGTCATCATCTTCCTGGACGACGTGGGTTACGGGGACCTCGGCGCGTACGGGCACCCGACCATCCGCACCCCGAACATGGATCGAATGGCGGCAGAGGGCGTCAAGCTCACGGGCTTCTACGCGGCGGCGCCCTCATGCTCGCCGTCCCGCGCCGGCCTTCTCACCGGCCGATACCCGGTGCGAGCGGGTATTCTCTGGGCGCTGGGGCCCGAGGAGGAGAATGGTATCCCGGCCGAGGAATGGACGCTGGCCGAAGCCCTTCAAGAGAGCGGTTACCGCACCGCGGCCGTCGGGAAGTGGCACCTCGGCAGCTGGCCCGGTCTTCTGCCCACGGAACACGGATTCGATTCGTTCTTCGGCCTCCTGTACAGCAACGACATGATCCGCCCGTGGGTCAACACGGACCGGCCGCTCGAGCTGTACCGTGACACCGAGTCCATCGAGCACCCGGTGGACCAGGCGACCCTCACCCGCCGCTACACCGAGGAGTCGGTGCGCTTCATCGGGTCGTCGGCCTCAGGGGACGAGCCGTTCTTCCTGTACCTGGCGCATTCGATGGCGCACGTGCCGCTGTACCGCTCTCCCGAGTTCGAGGGACACAGCGCCGGTGGCAAGTACGGGGACGTGATCGAGGAGCTGGACTGGAGCGTGGGCCGGGTGCGGCAGGCGCTCGAGGAAGCCGGCGTGGCCGAAAACACGTTCGTCTTTCTCACGAGCGACAACGGGCCGTGGGCCGAAATGCCCGACCGCATGTTCAGCGAAGGGCACATCCAGCCCTGGGACGCCGGCACCTCGGGACCCCTGCGAGGCTCGAAGGCATCGACGTGGGAGGGTGGCCTCCGGGTTCCGGCGATCGCCTGGTGGCCGGGTCGGCTGCCCGCGGGACGCTCGTCCCCGGAGCTCGGTACCGTGATGGACCTGTTCCCTACGATCGCCAACCTGGCGGGAAGCGCAGCGGCCCCGGACCGACCGTTCGACGGTCGTGACATCATGCGGTGGCTCGAGGGCGTCGAGCCTTCGCCCAACGAGCTGTTCTTCTACGTGAATCCGGGTGTGGTGCGTGGCGTGCGGGACACGCGTTGGAAACTGCTGGTGCGGAGGCCGGCGCCCGACAGCGTACTGCGCGCCGAGCTCTATGATCTCGAATCCGACCCGTACGAGCGGTTCGACGTCGCCGCGGAGCACGCGGACGTGGTCGAGAGGCTGCGAGGGGAGATGACGAGATTCGCCGAGGAAAGCGGGGCGCGTCTGGAGACGAACGACTAGAGTTCCAATTCTCCGCTGATGAAGTCGGGGATCTCGACGTCGGCGACGCTCCCGTAGCGGGTGCGCACCGCCTGGATGCCGTTGGCTTCCCCGACGATGCTGAGGCGATCGCCAGCCTGCAGCACCGTTCCGCCGCTGGGAATGAGGACCTCTCCCTCCCGCCGCACCAGCGCCACGAGCGTCCCGTGTGGCCAATCCACGGACTTGAGCTCCATTCCGACCAGCTTCGACGAGGGTCCGTGCCCCGCCAGGTAGAGCGACATTAACCTCTCGTCCCGGAGAACGGCCTCCCTGAAGTCCGGTGGCTCCTCGGCCGCCAGCCACGCGTCCATGAAATCGTCGTCGTCCGCTCGCCCGGCGATTCCGGCCAGAAGACGCAGGTGCTGACCCGGGTTTTCCTCGGGGCTCACGAGGAAGAAGATGGCGTGGATCAGTGTGCCGTGCCGCTCGTCGGTGAACTGGTCGCCGACTTCCACGGTCAGCCCGCTGAGTGACCGGACCAGGACCATCTCCGGGGCCGGGGCCCCCGGCACTCGCAGGTGGGGCAGGGCCGTTCCGTGCGAAACGGGAGTGGCCCCGGTCTGAGTGCCGTGCAGGAATCCCTCGGCCAGGTGCTCCGCGCTCGCCGGGAGACGCTGCGCCAGCCGGGCAGCGGCCCGACGGGTAGCCGCCTCGAACGTCTCGCCCGGTCCGAGGTCCAGGGTGAAGCTGCGGGCCACCACTTCGTCGAACGCGTCCTCGGCTCGCACACCCTTCTCCTTCAGGATGCCTCGAAGCTCGGGGTCCAGTCCCTCGAACCGGCCCTGGCCAAGGCGCTCGAACCAGTGAAGGAGCGCGCCGCTCCGCACGACCCGGTCCCGCGCGTAGTAGAAGTACCAGGCCAGGCACACGCCCACGAGGCCGATGGCGAAGATGACCGGCATGAGTCCCATCACCGCGATCAGCAGGGCTGGCGCCAGCAGGCCCACCAACTGCACCCATGGATACCCGGGCGATCGAAAGCCCGGGTCGTAGGCCTCGATTCGACTCTCCCGCATCACGATCACCGCCAGGTTCACCAGCGCGAAGATCAGCAGGAGAAACGTACTCGCGAGCTTGGCGACGCCCTCTACGTCGAGGGTCGCGATCACGAACATCATGACCGCACCGGTTGCGACGAGAGCCAGCGTCGGCGACCCGGTCCGGCTGAGGTTACCGAATGCTTCGGGTATCAGCCGGTCGCGCCCCATGGCGAGAGGATAGCGGGAGGCGGAGAGGATGCCGGCGTTTCCGGCGGCTGCCAGACCGGCGATCGCCGGGACCAGCACGAGGCCCATCGCCAGGGGTTTGGGCAGCCATCCGAACAACCGCAGGCCGGCAGAGGCCACCGGAGTGGTGTCGGAATAGAATACATCGGTCGGAATGACCTCCACCATGAGCCACACGCCGACTACGTAGACGGCTGACGCGGTAAGTAGGGCGAGGAACATGCCCAGGGGCAGATTCCGGTCCGGGTTTCGCACCTCCTCCGAGATGCTGACGACCTTGATCGGACCGGCGAACGAGATGAAGACCAGGCCGATCGTGTAGAACAGGCCGGTGCTCTCATCAGTAAGAAACGGGCCGGGGTCACCGTGAAAGGCTTCGGCGCCCGGTCCCCCGCCGAGCGCCACCGCTCCCTGCAGGACCAACAGCGCCAGGAATCCGAGGACGAGAACGACCAGCACTCGCAGGAGGCCGCTCGATCCCCTCGCCCCGAGAAAGTTGAGCGCCACGAACGCCCCGGTCAGGGCGAGCGCGACGGTGCGGCCATCGAAGTTCAGGACCAGCGCCAGGTACGCGCCCATTCCCATCAGGGCGAAGGCGCTCTTCAGCACCAGAACCAGCCACGTGCCGAGGCCGCCGACCGTACCTACGATCGGTCCCAGGCTTCGATCGAGGAAGTAGTAGACCCCTCCCGCGCGTGGCATCGCCGTGCCGAGCTCGGCCTTGCTGAGAAGGGCGGGGATGGCGAGAACGCTGGCCAGAAAATAGGCCAGGACGACCGACGTACCGGTCTTGGACGCGGCGATTCCGGGCAGCAGGAAAAAGCCGGCGCTGAGCATGGAGCCAGTCCCGATGACGTACACATCGAGAAGGGTCAGCTCCTTCTTGAGGCGATGTCCCTCGCTCGCCGCCATGAAGTCTCCTGCGG
>JBATJK010000213.1:0-3672 GCA_049668445.1 Gemmatimonadota bacterium | reverse complement strand
GTCTCACAGTAAACGACGAAGTCTCAGCCAAGCTCACGCCGAAGAAGGTGCGCAAGCAGTTCAAGAAGGCGCGGAAATGACTGCGGGCTTCGAGCAGCTGCGGCAGGCGGCGGAAGAGCAGTGGGATCTTCTCACCGCCAGCGACACCCCCGTCATCACCGTCGGCACCGCGACCTGCGGTCGCTCCGCCGGCGCCCTCGACACGCTCGACGTCCTTCGCGGCGAGCTGGCGGGACGGGGCGTCGAGTGCCGCTTCGTCGAAGTAGGCTGCCTCGGCCCCTGCTACGCGGAACCATTGGTCACCGTCTCCCTGCCCGGGGCGGCGACGGTCTGCTTCGGATCGGTCGACATCAAGGGTGCTCGCAAGATCGCGGCGTACGTCGCGGGCGGAGAGCTCCCCGAAGAACTCGCGTTCGCCACGACCGGGCCCGAGAGGATCCCGGGCATTCCGGACCTCATGGACGCGCCCATGATGAAGGGGCAGGTTCGCCGGGTCCTCCGGAACTGCGGGGTCATCGATCCCGGCGACATCCGGCACAGCATCGCCAGGGGCGCCTACAGCGGGCTGCAGCGGGCGATGGAGCTCGATCGTGACACGCGGATCGGGGAGCTCGAGCGGTCGGGCCTGCGCGGTCGCGGGGGTGCGGGCTTCCCCGTGTCGCGGAAGTGGAACTTCTGCATCGAGGCGCCGGGCGACACCCGCTACATCATCTGCAACGCCGACGAGGGCGATCCGGGCGCGTTCATGAACCGCTCGCTCCTGGAAGGCGATCCGCACGCGGTGCTGGAGGGGATGATCATCGCCGGCCTCACGATCGGGGCCGCCGAGGGATTCATCTACTGCCGCGCCGAATACCCGCTGGCGCTGGAGCGACTCGCGGTCGCCATCGAACAGGCGGAGCAGGCGGGCTTCCTCGGACCCGATGCCCTGGGGCCCGGCCGTCCCTTCCGGATCAAGGTCAAGGAAGGCGCGGGCGCGTTCGTGTGCGGCGAGGAGACCGCGCTGATCGCCTCCCTGGAGGGCCGTCGCGGCATGCCTCGACCCCGCCCGCCTTTCCCGGCGGTCAGCGGGCTCTGGGGTTGTCCCACGGTCATCAACAATGTCGAGACCCTGGCGTCGGTCGCACTGATCTTCCAGCACGGGGCCGACTGGTATGCCGAGTACGGTACCACCAGGAGCACGGGCACCAAGACCTTTGCCCTGGTCGGCAACGTGAAGCGGCCCGGGCTCGTCGAGGTCCCGCTCGGCACGACGCTGCGGGAGATGATCTTCGACATCGGCGGCGGAATCTCGAGTGGCCATCGGTTCAAGGCGGTCCAGACCGGAGGCCCCTCCGGTGGATGCCTGCCCGAGGACAAGCTCGATATCCCGGTGGACTACGAGTCGCTCCAGGAGGCGGGGACGATCATGGGGTCGGGCGGAATCGTCGTGATGGACGAGCGGACCTGCATGGTCGACTTCGCCCGCTACTTCCTCGACTTCGCGGCGGACGAGTCCTGCGGCAAGTGCGGTCCGTGCCGGCTCGGCACCCGGCAGCTGCTGCGCATCCTGGAGGACATCACCCAGGGCAAGGGCACCGCGTCCGACATCGATCTGCTCGCGGGACTGAGCCACAACGTCATGCGGGGATCGCTGTGCGGGCTCGGTGCGACCGCGCCGAATCCGGTGCTCACCACGCTCCGGTACTTCCGCGACGAGTACGTGGCGCACGTCGAATCGCGCACCTGCCCGGCGCTGGCCTGCCGTGACTTCATCGCCTTCGAAATCGACGAGGAGATGTGCAACGGTTGCACCGCCTGCGCCGTGCTGTGCCCGGTGGACGGCATCGCCGGCGACCGCGACCACTTCCATGTGATCAACGCGGCCGTCTGCATCAAGTGCGGCGTCTGCAGCGACACCTGCGCCTTCGGTGCCGTGGAAACCGTGCAGGCGACGCCATGAGCCGGAAGATCGAAGTTTCCGTCAACGGATCGACCGTCGCGGTCGACTCCTCGGCGATGGTGCTGGAGGCGGCGCTGGAGCAGGGCCTGTTCATACCGCATCTGTGTCACCACGCGGACCTCGAGCCCGCCGGCGTCTGTCGCCTCTGCCTGGTGGAGGTGGATGGACGCCTGGTGACCGCCTGTAACACGCCGGTCACCCCCGGAGCGGAGATCCGGACCGACACCGAAGCGGTAAAAGAGACGGTACTCGGAGCGGTCGAGCTCCTGCTCGTCAACCACCACCGCGGAACGATCGACTGCGAGGAGGGCGACGCCTGCGAGCTGAACAGGATCGCCCGCTTCGTCGGCGTCGACGAGACTCGCCTCGACCGGTATCGACGGCCGGAACGGTCGCTTCCGGCGGACACCTCGAACCCCTTCTTCGAGTTCGACCCGGGTATCTGCGTGCTGTGCGGGATCTGCGTGCGCACCTGCGATGAGATCGTCGGAGTGGCGGCCATCGACTTCGTGCAGCGCGGGTTCGACACGACCATCGGCAGCGCGCCCGGCCAGCTGTGGATCGACTCGGACTGCGTCTCCTGCGGCGAGTGCGTCGAGCGCTGCCCGACCGGATCGCTCTCCTACACCGGTTTCGAGACCCCCGAGCGCGAGGTGACGACGACCTGCACTTACTGTGGTTGCGGCTGCGGCATCCACCTGGGCGTGTCTGGCGACCGGCTCGTGTCGGCTCGCGGGCAGCGCGAGAATCCGTCCAACGAGGGCCGTCTGTGCGTGAAGGGCCGATTCGGATTCTCGTTCGTGAACTCCCCGGACCGGCTGAAGACGCCGCTCATCCGGCGTAACGGCGCGCTGGAGGAGGCGACCTGGGACGAAGCGCTCGACCTCGTGGCGGAGCGATTTGCCGCCTCTCGTCGAGACGCCTTCGCTGCCATCGCCTCGGCGAAGCTCACCAACGAGGAGAACTACATCATCCAGAAGTTCTCCCGTGCCGTCATGGGCACCAACAACGTCGACCACTGCGCGCGCCTCTGTCACTCGCCGTCGGTGGCCGGCCTCGTGCAGAGCTTCGGCAGCGGGGCGATGACGAGTTCCTCGAAGGACCTCGGCGATGCGCGCTGCACACTGGCCATCGGGACCAACACGACCGCCGCCCATCCCATCATCGGGCTGCAGGTCATGCGGTCGATCCGCGCGGGCGGCAAGCTGATCGTCGTCAACCCCCGCGAGATCGAACTCGCCCGCTACGCCGACCTCTTCCTCCAGAACCGGGCGGGAAGCGACGTGGCGCTGCTCATGGGCATGATGCGCGTCATCGTGGACGAAGGTCTGCACGACCTGGAGTTCGTCGAAGCGCGGTGTGAGAACTTCGAGGCTTTCCGGGACTCGCTCGCGGAGTACGACGAGGCGTCGGTCGCGGAGAAGACCGGTGTGCCCTTCGCGCTGATCGCCGAGGCGGCCCGCATGTACGCCGAGAACTCGCCGGCGGCCATTCTCTACGCCATGGGAATCACCCAGCACACACACGGCACCGACAACGTGCTGGCCACGAGCAACCTGGCCATGCTGACCGGCAACGTAGGCCTGCCCTCGGGCGGCGTGAATCCGCTGCGAGGCCAGAGCAACGTGCAGGGAGCGTGCGACATGGGGGCGCTCCCCAACGTCTACCCCGGCTACCAGAAGGTCGACGTCCCCGAGGTGAAGGCGAAGTTCGAGAAGGCATGGGGGGTC
>JBATJK010000212.1:0-11899 GCA_049668445.1 Gemmatimonadota bacterium | reverse complement strand
TACGTGGAGCAGGTCGTGCTCCTCGGCGATCGGCGCAAGTTCCCGCTCGCCCTCGTTGTACCCAGTTTTCAGGCTTACAGGACCGCTTTCCCCGGCCGTCCGATATCGGAATCCGATATGGAAGAGCTGGAACAGGACCCAAACCTGCAGCGCCTGATGGACGAAGAGGTTCTTTCACGGGTTTCGTCCTGTGCCCGGCATGAACGCCCGAAGCGCATCCTCCTGACGGGCACTCAGTTTACCGTCGAGGGGGGTGAACTGACGCCGACGCTCAAGGTGAAGCGCCGTGTGATCGAGCAGCGATACGCCGATCGGATCGAGGAAGTCTACCGCCTGGTGGAGGAGGAGGCGGAGCCCTGTGCCTGAGCGAGCGGTCCGCGTCGTCTTCGTTACGGGTCCCGATGCCGACACGCTGGAGTCGATCGGGCGCGCGCTCGTGGAGGAGGGGCTCGCCGCCTGCGTCAACGTGGTCCCCGGCATCAGGTCGGTGTATCGGTGGGACGGCGAGACTCGGGTCGATGCCGAGGCCCTCGCGATGATCAAGACGACGGAAGGTTGTGTGCAGGCCGCTCGCCTCAGGGTCGCGGAGTTGCACCCGTACGATGTGCCGGAGTTTGTGGCTGTGGAGGTCGCTGAGGGTTCACCCGCCTACTTGAGTTGGGTGAGGGAATCCGTAACGGACGGGAGTGGGGATGGCGAAGCGTAGGAGAGGGGGAGGTGGCCAGGGAAGATCTCCGCAGAAGCGCCAGGCTCCGGCGGAGTCCGCCGCGGACAACGCGGCGCCGGATATCGATCCCGAGGACCCTCAGCTGGACCTGAGCGCGACGCCGGCCGACGAAGACACGCCAACCGATTCGCGCGAGCCTGAGACCGAGACTGCCGCTGAATCTGACGCTGAATCTGAAGCTGAACCTGGTGAGGAGTTGGGAGACGAGCCGGAGGAAGAGCCCGAGGTTCTGTCCGCGGAGGAAGACGACGAGCCGGAGGAAGAGCCCGGCGACTCCGCGCCCGCGGAGGATATCAGGATTCCGGATGCCCAGCTCGACCGGGTCTCTTCACAGGACAGGGCCGAAATCGAGACGCTGTACCGCCGCGCCCGGAGCGCTGCCGAGGAAGGACGCCTGGTGGAGGCGGAGAAGGGTTACCGGGAGGTGCTGTTCCGCGATCCTGGACATCTCAAGGCTCGCAACAACCTCGGATACGTGTACGACAGCCGCGGTGAGCCCGCGCGAGCCCTGGAGGAGTATCAAGCGGCCCTGGAGATCGAGCCGGAGAACGTCCAGCTCTTGAACAACGTGGGGGCGGTGCTCGGCACGCTGGGGAAGTATGGCGAAGCGGAGGAGACCCTTCGGACGGCACAACTGTTGGCCCCGGAGGACCCGGACGTCCATCTGAACCTCGGCCTGGTGTTCTTCCGGAAGGGCCTGTATACCGCGGCGCGCGAGTCCCTGGAGAGGGCCATCGGGTTGGACCCGGAGTCCGAGTCAGCCTACTACTACCTTGGGGAAGCCTGTAACCGCCTGGGCCAGATCGACAAGGCACTCGAGGCGCTGGAACGGGCGTTGGAGATCCAGCCACGAAACGGTCGGGCCTGGTACACGATCGGCATTCTGTACGATCGCAAGCGCGAGCCGGAGCGGGCGTCGGAGGCTTACCTGAAGGCCCGAGAGATCCTGGACGCCGACTGAAGGCTGAAGGCACGCACCTCCCTCCGCGAGTCGCGCGGCGGCCCGATGTTCTTCGGCTCCGCACCATCAGGGGCCACCGATACTCGCTTCGGGAGGCACGTGCGCTTCAGTGCGGATGCGGCCTCGGGCCTGCCGGAAGCCGCGCGGTACAACGGTTCCCCCGCGACACCAGGTCCCCTTCGGTCTGACGTCCCCGGCCGCCACCCTGCCTTTGGTGTGATCCGTTGCTGTTCACGAGCCTCGCGGCCAGGCGCCGTGTATCCGCCGAAGAGGCCGTTTACCCCGGAGCGAGTATCGGTGGCGCTGGCCGGCTGAGGGCACGCTGACGCAACCGCCACCGCGGAACTCGCAAAGGGGTGGGCGGCTCTTCGGCGGGCGGCTCTTCGGTGGGGATGTGAGGGGCTGTCAGCCCGTGAAGCGTCGAATGACCACCAGCAGCAATCCGATTCCGGCTCCGAGGAAGTAGCCCAGCCGAACGATCAGGTTCAGTTCCTTCTCGGTGATCGAGCGGACCAGGCGCTCCAGCTCGGCTATCGGGAACTCCAGGATCTTGGACTCCACCCGGTCGGCGACCCTCACTTTGGCCGCGACCTCGGGTACTTTGCCCGTGATCCACTCCCACACGGGGTCACCGATGGACTCGGTAAGACGCAGCGCGGCTCCTTCTCTGCCATAGCGCTCCAGCGACCCGATCGGCTGGTTGAGGATGCGCTCGGTCAACCAGCCCTTGAACTGGTCGAAGTGTGCGCGGCCGGCCTCCGAGCGCAGACCGGAGGCGATCCAGCCACCGGCGCGGCGGGCGGGGACCAGGCGGATCACGTCGGCCCAGCTCCGCTGCCCGGCCTTGAGTACCGCCGACTCACCCCTGTCGAGGAGGAACTCGCGGACCTCGGGATCACGCGTGGCTTCCACGGTCCATTGCGTGATCGACTCCAGGGCGCTATCGACCTGCGGATCTCCCGGCACGCCAAGCACATCGATCACGGGACGCCTTAGGAAATCGACGATGGCCTCGTTGATGCTCCGTGCCATGGCGTCCTGCACTTCGCCTTCGCGCAGCAGGTCGCCGAGACGATCGGCGCCCTCGGCTTCCAGCGTGTCGATGACCTTATCGACCGTTTCTTCCGTGATGATCAGTTTCGCCACGACCCGCTGGTGGAAGCGCAGGTCCTTCATGAAACGGTCGAGAAGGTCGTGGATGGCTCCCTCGACGCGTGCTCGAGCCGCCGGGTCCTCCAGGAGGCGGCCGAGGCGCTCCATGGCGAGTGGCAGGTAGTCACTGATCGCGTGCTCGAGGGCCGCCACGAGGCCGACGGGCAGCAGCTCCTCGAACGAGCGCCCCGGGCGCAGCAGCCGCACGGCGGCCCGGTCCAGGTGGCTGCGCACCGTCACGCTGAAAGAATCGGAGTCGACCAGCTTCGTGATCCACTCACCGGCCTGGCCCCGCAGGGCTGTTATCCGCTCCTCGCCGAGGGACTCGGCCAGCGATTCATCTTCAAGGGACTCGGCGAGAGTGCCCAGGATTCGAGCCGCGTCGTCCGAGAACTCCTCAGAAGCAAGGGCCTCGACGACCCGGTCGCGAACGGAGTCGAGCAGGGTGTCCAGAATCCGCCGGACCTCGGTGACCGCCGATTCCGGGAGAAGATCACCTATCGCCGGCTTCTCACCTTCGAAAAGCTCCTGCACCAGTCCCTGCAGCTGCACATTGAACGCTTCACGAAGCCGCTCGTCCTTGAGCTCTGCCGCGACATCCGCGGGCGTAAGAAGCGTGTCACCGACCGTGTTTCCGATCGTGCGCGCCATGCGAGTCTGGTTCTTGGGTACCGCTCCCTGGAGCCAGTGAACGGTTCGCCCGAAGACGCGGGGAGGCTTATACGGATGGAACAGCATCGTGATGGCCACGCGGTTCGTAAGTCCGCCGGCCAGGGCCCCGAACAGGACCGTGAGGGTATCGCGCATCCACTGCATGGCCAGGTCACTCAACGGTCTGCTCCTGGACGCCGATCCCCCGCATCGTCCACGACTGGCCTTCGAGGACGAGGGCTGCCTCTACGCGGAACACTTCGATTCCATTCTCATCGGCGGACCCGGCGTTGAGCGCCGGCCCGGCACCGCGCAGCTCTCCGAGCAGGCCAGCCTCCGGAATCTCGAACGACCACCGCCCCGGCGAGTCATCAGCCGCGGCCAGGGCCAGAACGAGAGCGTCATCCCACTCGGATTCCGCTTCGTCGAACCAGGTCCTCACGAACACCGGCTCGTCGGGCGAGGTGCTGTCACGCATGATGAGCAGGCCGTTGCCCGCGGTGTCCGACACGAGGAAATACTGACCTGGCCCCGCGCCGGGGAGTTCGTCAATACGGCGTGCTCTCTGCCGGGCCAGCAGCAGGCCCTCCTCCGCTCCCGATTCGCCCAGGAGCTCAGCAAGTCTTAGAGACTCACGCTGGCCCGTACTGCTGTTCCACGAGCCGATGGCGCCGCGGGAGTCGAGACGCAGACTGCCCTCGGCCAGCTCCAGAATGACGGAAGAAGGTTCTCCGCCTTCCCCGGCCACGATACGTACCGGTCCGGACGGGAGAATTCGCCAGGCGGCCCTGGGGACGGGGAGAGAGTCGGATTGATCGAGGATCTCGCGCCACTCGTCACCGCCGAACCACCCACGGTAGCTCAGGTGAATCGACGCCGAATCGGTTCGGTTATCGAAACGAAGGTGCAGCAGCGACGGTTCGGCCCCCCGCCCCACGAAGCTGAGCTCCGTGTGGTACAGGACCCCCGAAACAGGCCGAGGCTGTGGCTGTGCGGCGGCCTGCGCGGTCTCGGCCGAGCGTGCGGGTTCCTCGGGTTCGGCACAGGCCAGCACGGCCGCGCTCAGCCCGACGCCGATCACGCCGTGTGTGAGCACCGCGCGATACGAGCTCCTGGCGGTTTTGCAGAATCCGGTCATTTGTCGATCATGTGGGTCAGCCTCCATACGGTGCTCAAAGTACCGGTGGTGGTCAGACCTGTCACCGCCAGCCAGGCTCTCCTATCTTGGGCAACCGTCACGCGGGCGGACGTGGATCACTACACAGCGGTCGATATGCAGCTCTATACGAAGATCACCATCGCGTTGATTCTGGGTGTGGTCGCTGGCCTCCTGGCGAACATCCTCGACATCGATCCATTGACCCGCCTCCTCGTGTCGATCGAGCCGATCGGCACGGCCTGGATTCGCCTGATCACGATGGTAGTGGTACCGCTCGTGTTCGCGAGCCTGATTGTCGGTACCGCCAGTCTGGGTGACATCACCAAGCTGGGGAGGATCGGAAGCAAGACGATCGTCTACTATATGGCCACGACGGCAATCGCCGTGACCATAGGCCTTCTCCTGTCGAACCTGGTCCAGCCGGGAGCCCGCATGAGCCCGGAGGGGCTCGAGGCCCTGCGCTCGAACTACATGGCTGAGGGCGCCAGCCGGGTCGAACTGGCCCAGGATGCTCCTGCTCTGATCGACGTGCTGCTGAACATGATCCCGCGGAATCCCGTCGCGGCTCTGGCGGCCGGCGACATGCTCCCGATCATCTTCTTCGCGATCTTCCTCGGCGCGGCCATCTCGGCCCTCCCGATGGAGCGACGGGGCCATATCGTGGGGTTCTTCGACGGGCTCAACGAAGCGTGCATGGTCATGATTCACTGGATCATGAAGCTGGCGCCGTACGCCGTGTTCGCGTTGATCGGTGCGGTGATCGCCCGTTTCGGCCTCGATGTGCTCAGCAGTCTGCTCGTGTACGTGGTGGCGGTGCTGATCGGCCTCGCCCTGCACGTGGCGATTACCTACTCCCTGGCGCTCAAATTCCTGGCCCGGCGCAACCCACTGGCTTTCTTCCGCAAGATCAGGGGCGTGCAACTGATCGCCTTCTCGACTTCGAGTTCCAATGCCACGCTGCCTCTCACCATGGAGACGGCGGAGGACGAGCTGGGAATCGAGAAGGAGGTGTCGAGTTTCGTCCTGCCCCTCGGCGCCACGATCAACATGGACGGAACCGCTCTGTATCAGGCCGTCGCCACCATGTTCATCGCGCAGGTACTGATCGGCGACATTTCGCTGACCGTTCAGTTGGGGATCGTGCTGACGGCTACGCTCGCGTCGATCGGGGCCGCCGGCGTGCCCTCCGCGGGGATCATCATCCTGGTGGTCGTCCTGGAGGGAGTGCTGGCCGGATCAGGGATCGACCCGGCGGCGGGAATCGCGCTGATTCTGGGTGTCGACAGAATTCTCGACATGTGCCGGACGGCGGTCAACGTGACGGGTGATCTGACGGCCGCGGCTGTGATCGAGAGGTCGGAATACGAGCACGCTCTTCGGGGTGGAGGCGCCAGGTAGGACTCAGGGGCTCACTCGCGCGCCCGCTCCCAGGGCGTGGTCCAGGCTGCCCAGCAGTTCTCGTATGCGCCGCTCGCCGGCGCCAAGGTCTCGACGCGTTTCGGGCACGGAGCGCAGGTCGAGGCGCGTCAATCCGTTGTCGTCCAGGCTCACCCACACCGTGAGAAGGCCTGCGCCGGTGGACATGAACCCGCGACATCGAACCGTGATCAGTCCGAGTTCCTCGTCGTGATGCACCAGTTCCCACCGGCCGCGGGCGCGAACCTCCTCCAGTACGCGATCCCAGACGGCGGCGAACGATGCCGTATACAGACGTCCGTCCGGGCCCCCGCCGGTGCGGGTGTCCACGGCTTCGACGCTGGCGGGTCGCCCCGCATGGCTGGAAGAGGGGGTCGTCATGTCGGTCCAGTCCGGTGCGGCGCCGGCTGTGCGCGGCGGCGCAAGATGTTGCCCGGCTCGTGGAAGCCTCTTTACGTTCCGGGCATTCCACCCACGGATGAGAACCTCTGAGAAGGTCGCATGCAAGCCATACTCCCCCTGGCGGGAAAAGGAACAAGGCTCCGCCCGCACACGCACACGCGCCCCAAGCCCCTTTTGAGGGTCGCGAACCGCCCCGTGCTCGACTACGTGCTCCGTCAACTCGAGGAGGTCGGCGTCGACGAGATCATCGGGATCACGGGGCATCTGTCCCCTTCCATCGAGGCGTGGCTGGCGGATGAGCACCCGGACCTGTCGTTCCAGCCCGTTCCCCAGGAGCAGCAACTGGGCACGGCCGACGCGATCCGGCTGGCTGAACCCTACGTGGCCGGTCCCGTCCTGATCGTGTTCGTAGACACGCTGTTCGATGCGGATCTGGGACTCATCCAGAAGATGCCCGACCGCGACGGGATCATCTGGGCCAAGGAAGTCGAGGATTACCAGCGATTCGGTGTGATCGTCACGGACGAAGAAGGGGACATGGTCCGGATCGTCGAGAAGCCGTCCGAGCCCATCTCCCGCCTGGCCAATATCGGTCTGTACTACGTGCGAGACTGGCAGCTGATGTTCGAGGGCATCTCGAAGGTCATGGCGGCACCACCGAACCACGGTGAGTATTTCCTCACGGATGCGTTCCAGTACATGATCGACCACGGGGCCAGACTCTTTACCGCTGAAGTCGATCACTGGTGGGACTGCGGCAAGCCGGAGACGCTGCTCGAAACGAACCGGGAGGTCCTGCTCTCGGGTGGCGCGTCGGAGCCGGCTCCGGCCGATGGGGTTCGGGTGGTCCCGCCCGTGTGCGTGGCGCATGACGTGGTGCTCGAAGATACGACTATCGGACCCAACGTCAGCATCGGGGCCGGGTCGACGATCCGGGGTGGACGACTGCGAGAGTGCATCGTGGGAGAGAACAGTGTTCTCGAGGGGTGCGACATTCACGATTCACTGATCGGCGATCACGTGACGGCCCGGGGACTGATGGGCACGGCCTCGGTGGGCGACCATACGCTGATCGACGCGCTGGACTGAGCTCGAGGCGGCCCTGCCGCCAACCGGACCCGGAGGAACGTGTGGACCCCAACGACCTGATCTACGACTGGAACCGGCTGCCGGGCAGCTTCGCCTATGCGGGCGTGCACGTCGAACTCGACGACGAGACGCTGCGGGACGGTCTCCAGAACCCGACGGTCAAGGATCCGCCGATCGGGCAGAAGATCGAGATGCTGCATCTCATCGCCGAGATGGGGATCCAGGCGGCGGACATCGGCCTGCCCGGGGCGGGTCCGCGGGCCCGCGAGGCCGTGATGGCGCTGGCCACGGAGATTGCCGAACAGGGTCTTCCCATCGCGCCCAACTGTGCCGCGCGTACCGTGAAGGCCGATATCGCTCCGATCGTGGATGTCGCCCAGGCCACCGGGCTTCAGATGGAGGTGGGTGCCTTCATCGGGTGCTCCCCGATCCGGCAGTACGCCGAGGGCTGGGGACTGGAGATGTTGCTTCGCACCACGGAAGAAGCGGTCACCTTCGCCGCACAGGAAGGGCTGGACGTGATGTACGTGACCGAGGATACGACCCGGTCACGTCCGGAAACCCTGAAGGCCCTGTACACCACGGCGATCGAATGCGGCGCCCGGCGAATCTGCCTCGCTGACACCGTGGGCCATGCGACTCCGTTTGGCGTACGTCAGCTGGTGCGATTCGTCCGCAAAGTCATTTTCGACAGCGGCGAAGACGTGAAGATCGACTGGCACGGGCACCGGGACCGGGGCCTGGCGATGCCCAACGCGCTCGCTGCGATCGAAGAAGGCGCCGATCGGGTTCACGGAACGGCTCTGGGCATCGGCGAACGGGTGGGCAACACGGCCATGGATCTCCTGCTGGTGAATCTCAAGCTTCTCGACATGCACGATGTCGATCTGACCCGGTTGCCCGAATACTGCCGGCTGGCCGCTGAAATCTGCGGAATCGAGATCCCTCACTCCTATCCGGTCGTCGGAAGCGACGCCTTCCGTACCGGCACCGGAGTGCACGCTTCCGCCATCATCAAGGCCATGAAGATGGGGGACGAGTGGCTGGTCGACCGCGTGTACAGCGGTGTGCCGGCGTCTCTATTCGGACTGGAGCAGACGATCGAGGTCTCTCCCGTGTCGGGCCTGAGCAACATCCGCTTCTGGCTGCAGGAGCACGGCCACGATCCGCAGGACAAGGCCCTGTGTGACGCGGTCTTCGCCCTGGCAAAGCGAAGCGATCACACGCTGACCCGGCAGGAAATCGAGGACGAGATTGCCGCCTGGGCGGAGAACGCGGGGCCGGCCCCGTCGGGAGGAAAGAATGCGTGACAGACTGCACGTCTGGCGTCTCGTCGGCCTGACCACGATGATGCTCGGCCTGACGGCGGTGTTCGCCTCGTTGACCCTGGTGGCCGTATCGAAGCCCGGCCTGGCGGTGGTATTCGCCGTGGCAGGCGTGACTCTGACCGTGACGGGTCTGCGGTTGCTGCCGACCTCCGCACCCTAGCTCCCGGGGTACCTTTTCCGTTTCCGAGTGTAACCACGCGTATCATGACTACCATTCGATCGAACATTGGCGGCAGACTCGGCCTGGTGGCCTTCGCCGCCCTGGGGTTGGCCCTCGCTGGCCCGGGGGAGGCGAGAGGGCAGGAAGAGCCCGAACAGAACGCTTCCATGCCGCATTTTCCGAACGGGACCACCGTGGTTCTGGTGCCCGTGCAATCCACGCTCCCCCTGGACGATGGGAGCTGGCCCGGGATGGCGCGCACGGAGGAGGACGCCCTGCGGGGCATGGATGCCGAACTCGAGTTCGCGTTCGGGGAAAGGCGCTCGGCCGAGGATTGGGTCCTGCCGTCCGACCTTCGCCGCACGATGGAACGCAATCCATCGCTCAACATCAAGCCGGACCGGATGGCCTACAGTCCGCTGCTCGTGCCGATTCCTGACCGAAAGTACATCCCGGAGCCGCTTCATACGGAGTTGCGTACGCTGGCGGCCCTGTATGACACCCGCTACGTGGTCGTCCCCGTCCGGCTGACCGTAGAGACGGAATCCGTCGACGCGGGACGTTCCGGCTCGGAAGTAGCATACGGCGGTGGAGACGCGGTGGCCCCGGCCCAACGGGCGTACCTCCTGGCTGCCATGATCGACATTCGGCGCTCCGAAGTCCTGTGGCTGGGTGAGTTCAGCGGCGACCCGGGCGCTTCGGATTCGGGATCGCTCCTGGCGACCCTCGCCAACAAAGTCGCGGAGCAGCTCGCGCCGTGAGAGGCACAGGAACAGCAGGCCTCGCGGCGCTCCTGGCCGCGGTCGTCGCACTCGCGGCCTGTGACAGCCCTGAGGAGCTGCGGCTGCCGACCGACGACGATCTGACGGGGCTCTACGGAGAGACGCCCAGGGTCACCCTGAACGGCAACGTGGTGGACGTCGAGGTCTACCAGTCGGCCGACCAGCTCAGGCGTGGCGGTGCGACATGGGCCAAGGTCGGTCCTTTCATCTACCTGTTCTCACCGCAGACCCAGGACATCTTCGAATCATGGTCGGGGGTCGGGGGTGTGCGGGTCACCACGACCGATGGGCGCGGGCGCATGGTCGGTCGCGCGATGCTGCCGCGCGGAACGCTGAACAGCCTCACATGGCCCCGGGCCATCAACCTGGTAGGGAAGGCGAGACTCGAGGGCACCCGCCGCCCGAGCTACATCCTGGACCTCATCGAGTACGGCGAGGAGACCGCGGACTTCGAGTACAGTACGACCTACGTGAGGGGCGGGAACTGATGACGCACACGGTTACGCTCATCCCGGGTGATGGCATCGGGCCTGCGATCGCCGAGGCCACTCTGGGCATACTGGAGGCGGCCGGCGCGCCGATCGAGTGGGATCGGCAGGAGGCCGGTCTCGCGGCGGCGGAACACGGTCACGACCTGCTGCCGCAGGAAACCCTGGATTCGATCGAGCGGAACCGCTTCTGCCTCAAGGGCCCCCTGACGACGCCGATCGGTGCAGGGTTCCGGTCGATCAACGTCGCCCTCCGGAAGCACTTCGACCTGTACGCGAACGTCAGGCCCACGCAGACCATCGTGCCCGGCGGTCGCTACACGGACATCGACCTCGTGATCGTCCGCGAGAACACGGAGGGCCTGTACGCGGGGATCGAGCATTACATCGGCATGCGGCAGGACCCGCGGGCCGTGGCCGAGTCCGTGATGCTGATCACGCGCTACGGTTCTGACCGCATCGTGCGCTACGCCTTCGAATACGCCCTTCAGCACGGCCGGAAGAAGGTGACCCTGGTCCACAAGGCGAACATCCTCAAGTACACGCAGGGGCTGTTCCTGGAGGTGGGCCGGGACGTGGCGAAGAACTACGCCGGCGCTGTCGAGTTCGAGGATCGGATCGTGGACGCCACGGCCATGCAACTGGTGCTCGATCCCTACCAGTTCGATGTGATCGTGACGGAGAACATGTTCGGTGACATCCTGTCGGACCAGGCGGCGGGCCTGGTCGGCGGGCTGGGTTTCGCGCCCGGAGTCAACATCGGCAAGGACATTTCCATCTTCGAGGCCGTTCATGGGTCGGCTCCGGACATCGCGGGTCGCAATATCGCGAACCCCACGGCGCTGCTGCTTGCGGCCTGCCTGCTACTGGACCACCTCGGACTCGGCGAGACCGCTTCCCGCATCCGGGATGCCGTGAAGACCGTCGTAACGCGAGGCGAGAGGGTGACCGGAGACCTGGGTGGATCGGCGAGTACGACGGAGTACTCGGCCGCGGTAATCGAGGCGATGCAGGGCCGTGTCGAGACCGTTTGAGGTCGCGCCCCGGGACTCCGACGAAACCTCGGACGCCACCTGTCAGCACTGCGCGCAGGACGTGCCGGGGAGCACGCTGGACCGGTGGAACTGGTGCAAGACCTGCCGCACCGAGCTGAACAGAAAGGTGCGAAAGGGGCAGTACGCGGTCGCCGCCCTCATCACTCTCCCATTCTTCGTGTGGATCCTCGTCGAGGGCACCGGCACCGTGCTGCCCACGTACGCCTGGGCCCTGCCGCTGCTGGCGTCGTGGTACCTGGGTTCGCGCATCGGTCGCGTGCTGGTGCGGAACTACCTGCGCAGCCGGCCGGGCGCGTAGCTCGGCAAAGACAACGGCGCAGTTCGATTCGCGCTTGACCGGGGAACGGCCGCCTCGCCCTTTTCTCCAACCGAGTAGCTTGCCCTTCCGCTCCAGCCGGCCCTGCTTCTGGTGCTCTCGCCCGGGTGAACTGTCACAAGGGCTGTTGACGGATTTCGGGGTGCGTTTGGGTGCGAGTCCGGGACCTGTTGTGAATTTGGCCTTTGAGCCCCTTACCTCGCCTCCTCTCGC
>JBATJK010000211.1:0-1794 GCA_049668445.1 Gemmatimonadota bacterium | reverse complement strand
CGTGAACACAGGGTCGCGACGGAGGTTTGAAACGCCGGCAGCGTCAAGTGCGCACGGCCCTCAGTCTCTCCACGGCCTCCACCAACAACTCCTCGGTCTTGCAGTAGGCGAAGCGGACGAGGTGCCGACCGTCCGATGGATCAAGGAAGAAGCTCGAACCGGGCACCGAAGCCACCCCATGCTCAGCCGTGAGCCACACCGCGAATTCGTCGTCCGGAAGATCACTCAGGTCGCTGAAGTCGCAGAGGACGTAGTACGAGCCCTCGGGCGGAGCGCAGCGGAACCCGGACTCCTGTAGGCCCGAAATGAGAAGGTCTCGGCGAGCCTGGTAGTGCCTCGCCATGTTCGTGTAGTAGTCCGGTCCGAGGGTCTCCATCGCGACGGCCACAGCCTCCTGGAGCGGCGCCGGGGCTCCCACGGTCAGGAAATCGTGCACCTTCCGGATCGCAGAGGTTGCCTCAGGCGGGGCCACGATCGTCCCCACCCGCCAGCCGGTCACGGCAAACGTCTTGGAAGCCCCACTCACGGTGATCGTCCGGTCCCGCATGCCCTCCAGGGTGGCCATGGGAACGTGTTCACCCTCGTAGTAGATGTGCTCGTAGATCTCGTCCGTGATCGCGTAGGCGTCGTGGCGCCGGCAGAGTTCCGCGATCCCCTCGAGGTCGTGGCGCGACGCCACCCGGCCGGTGGGGTTATTCGGCGTGTTGAGCACGATGGCGCGGGTCCGATCCGAGAACGCGGCTGCGAGGCGCTCCAGGTCCACGTCTTCCCTGCCCCACATCGGCACGTACACCGGCTCGGCGCCACACAGCAGCGTGTCCCGGTCGTAGTTCTCATAGAACGGCTCGAAGACGATCACTTCCTCGCCCGGATCCACGAGGGCCAGCATGACCGAAACCATGGCCTCCGTGGCGCCGCACGTGACCGTGACCTCGGTCTCCGGATTCACGTCCATTCCGTACCAGTCGTAGTACTTCATCGCCACCGCATCGCGCAGGCGCTTCGCCCCCCACGTGATGGCGTACTGGTTGATATCGGAATGGATCGCGCTCGCCGCCGCTTCCTTGAGCAGGTCGGGAGCCGGGAAGTCCGGAAACCCCAGCGCCAGGTTGATGGCGTCGTGCCCCTGGGCCACCCGGGTCATCTCCCGGATGACGGACTCCGTGAAGAGCTGTGTACGTTGCGAGGTATGCATCAGAAGACCAGCCCCTGTGTCCGCAGAGCAATGAGCAGAAGGTACGCCGCGTACGCCACGAGAAAGATCACTCCGGCCGTGCGTCCGACGGGGCGCTTCAGCCAGGCCAGGGCGCTAATCGCGAGTGCCGCACCGAGCATGACCGGGAGGTCGAGGGAGAAGAACCCGCCGGGTACGGCTATGGGCTGGGGCGAAATCGCCGCCGCCACTCCCAGGATCGCGAGGATGTTGAACATGTTGCTGCCGACGATGGTCCCGATCGCCACGTCGGTCCGCTTCTGGACGGCCGCGGAAACCGTCGTTGCCAGCTCCGGGAGGGACGTGCCGACGGCCAGGACCGTCAAGCCGACGACGGTATCGCTCACTCCAAGGGCAGCCGCGATATCGACGGAGGCATCGACGACCAGCTCGGCTCCGATGGGCAGGAAGACAGCTCCCGCGACGATGAAGAGCAGGATCACCCACATGTTCGTTGGGAGCCCGAGCACCCACTCGAGCGGGGCCTTGAGCTCCGAATCCCGGAACGCTCGAGCGGCTTCGCCCGCCGTGAGGGCGTTCACCACGACCAGGCCCCCCAGCATGATGGCGCCATCCAGAAG
>JBATJK010000210.1:0-6936 GCA_049668445.1 Gemmatimonadota bacterium | reverse complement strand
GGATCAGGATGATCGGCAGTAGCATGATCACCAGACGGTCCAATGTGCCGAAGCCGTTCATATCTTCCTTGTTGTACCCTGCGTATTGAGTCTTCCACCTAACGGTCGGCGCTTGAGCTGCGCGCTGACCAGGTTCGATCGTCCATAACGTTCAACGCGTCTGCTCCAGGCGCGTGTTAGATGGCGCGGGCTGAGTTGTTGCTGGTCCGGACGCGTTCTCCTTGCCCTCTCCTCTACCCTCTGCGTGAGCCCGCATACCGCACCCGCACGGTCAGCCAGTCACCGCTGGCATCCGCGCAGACGAAGTCCCTTGCTAGTTCAATCTCCGCGCTGGAGGATGGACCGTGGTATTCACCGGGCAGAGGATTCACCTGGAAGGCCACGCAGCCAACGCGCACGCCAAGATTGGGAGACATCGTCAGGGTGATCCTGCTGCCCGAACTCCGCCGTTCGATAGTGCCATTGAAGAACGCGAAGGTCGCACCCGGTTCCCCGCACCCTCCAGGCGGCTCCATGGCTCCCATGCTCCCCGCAATCGTCTCTGCCGCTGCGTACGTGATGTCGAGCATGACATTGCAGTGTACGCTCGAAACCAGGTCCGGCAGGGCGTTCCGGGACACCTCATAGTCGAAGATACCGCTGTACTCGCCGACCATCGAGGCTGAACCGGGGTCCGGAGCGGCGGGCGACTCGTCGCCACCACAGGCGATAGTCACCAGGGCTATCACCAGGCCGCCGATGGTCGTAGCGGACCGGCGACTCCGCGCGAAACCTATCATTGCCCGCCTCACTTTCCTCGCCATCTAACGGTCGGCGCCTGAGCTGCGCGTCGACCAGGTTCGATTCCGACTCATCTTCACCGCGTCCGCTCCAGGCGCGTGTTAGGCAGCTACTCCGACGGTGGCTCCTGGGTGGCAACTGCCACTGCCAGATCCAGAGCAAACTTCGGGAATAGGCTATCCATCCAATGGCCGCCCTCGAGCGAGCCGCGCGCCTTCAGCATGCACCCGTCCACTGCGAACAAATACAGCACTTCAACGGAGATGGAACCGTCTTTGCGCGTTGGAACACCACCCGCAAATCCCGGAATCGTACGTTCGGCCAGGACGATGGGCTTTGGGTCCGCGAACGCTACTTCGTAGGCATCATACCATCCGCGCTCCACCCCAATGGGGAATGCTGCCACCCATACCGCACCCTCGGTTTCAACCATGTCCTGGGCTCGGTCGGCTGCCGGCCGGTCCTGAAGCGGGTAGAGAAACACCGTCGCTCGATCGGTGGATCCGTCCGTGAATCCGAAGGCGTCCCCGCGGGCTGGGGCCTCAAGCTTGCGCCGCTCGTACATCTCGAAGGCACCGACTGATACCGGAAGTGATGGGCACGAAGGCGAAGCGACTACCGACTCTGGCTGCACCTCGGAAGTCGATGCACAGCCGCTCGAAGCAGTGATCACGACAAGCAGTATCGAGAACAGTCTCATCGCCTTCCCCATTGGCCTGCCTAACGGTCGGCGCCTGAGCTGCGCGCCGGCCAGGTTTGGTTGCCCACTACGTTCAACGCGTCTGCTCCAGGCGCGTGTTAGGCGGTTGTGAGTCACCTGCCGAGTTCGGGTACTGAGAGGCCGCGGCAAATTCGGTGTGCCAAGCGATCGGGAATCTCCGCGTGCCTGGGAATGGCCTGCACTTCGCCCGTCTGAGGATTGGTCCAAAGGGAGTGAGAGCTGCCTTCACGCTTGAGATAGCAGCCATGGCGGCGCAGGTGACGAAGAAGTGCCCTACGTTTCAATCGACCGTTACCGTGTCCTGCTCGGCGTCCGCAGGAAGTCCTCGCAGACCGTCTTCCCGCCGATCCTCGAGAATGAGCGCAATGGCTTCCGCTAGACTCGCTCTCGCCTCATCGCGCGTATGTCCCTGCCCGTTCGCGCCTGGAATCTCAGGGCAGTAGGCAATGTACCAGTCTCCGTCCTGCTCAATGATCGCCGTAAACTCGTTCTTCACGCGCTTCCTCCGATGAATGGATGCCTCGCTAGAGTATACGGAGTATCAACGCGGCCCGTCTAACGGTCGGCGCCTGAGCTGCGCGCCAACCAGATTCGATTGCCCTACATGTCACCGCGTCAGCTCCAGGCGCGTGTTAGGCGGTTTCTCTCTCACTGGATCGAGCCTAGTCGATAAGACTCAGCTTCTTTAAGCGCCTTGGAGGTTCGCCGGGAGCCGACGCTGCCATGGCCTCGGCCGCCGCTTCCGCTGACACCTTGAGCCAGGCAACTGGTGGAGGGAGTGGCAGCACCTTGGCTCGTAGCTTCACCCTCACCACACCTTCTTCCAGGTCAACCTGAATGTCCTCAGGTCTGAGCTCGACTTTGCTCCCACGCACGGGATTGAGCACGGCAAACTTCATTGCTTCTGCTTTGGCGCCCGACTCGTCGTCTGGAGCGCGAAGAAGGTGTACGGCGCCGGCCAACGCCGCAGCATCTGCAGCATTTTGGGCTTGAGTCTGCGCCGCCAGCTCGGCAGTCCTCTCAAGGGCGAACGCTGCTGCAGATAGCACCACAAGGATCCCCAAGCGCACTATCCAACGTCTTGTCCGCCATCGTTCCTTCGACGACTGAGTCAAGCTCCTGCCTCGTTTCACACGACACATGGTCGTGTTCTTAATCCGCCTAACTCTTAATCGATAACCGATGTGCTTTCCGATCTTCCATGATCTGTGCACACACTAATCGGAAACACTGGATGAACGATTCGGCTCAACCGCCCTTCTTTGGGCGCGTTTGGCATGGCGGTCGTTATACAGGCGGGGCGCAGTCTAAAGTTAGGGCCCGGAGTCTGGGAAAGCACGCCTGCTCAGCGCGCAGGTCAGCCGCGAGGAATGTACTCGACCATCTCCAGACCTTCGAAGTCCGAGTCCTGAGTCCAGAGGACAGCCTCGAAACGGCGGGCGCTGGCCAGGATTACACTGTCCGCGAGCGGCAGACTGTGTCTAATGCCAAGTTCGCCGGCGAGTATCGCGATCTCCTGGGTCAGGTCAGCCGCATGTCCGTCCTTCATGGGCGAAACCGCCCGGGCGGCGACCTCGATGTCGACGGAGCGCCTCAGATGACGGTAGACTTCGAGTACCACGATCGAAGGCACGACCAGCCTGTCGGTGCTCACGATGGCGGGCGCAAATCGGTCTGCGTTAGGCTCGTCCAGCAGGTAGGAGAGCCACCCCGATGAGTCCACGAGGTTCATAGTTCCCGATCCGGCTCACGTTCGAAGGGCGGCAGGTCCATTCCCTTCAGGAAGCCGCGCATCGACTCGATGGGAACGTGGGGCACCAGCAGGATGGAGTTGTCGAGTTCGAAGACGTGGAGTTTCTGGCCTGCCACGAGCCCGATGTGCTCCCGGACTTTCTTGGGAATCACCACCTGGAACTTGGGTGACACGGTCACGGTTGTCATACCTGACTCCGATCGATCAACAGTTCGTTGTACCGAGTCGGTGTACGCGTGGGGTGTCATGGGGTTCCCTATTCTCACATGCTGTCGGCAGGGCTCCGCACTCCGAGGCCACCGCGGTTGAGGACATGCGTGTAGATCATCGTGGTACGCACGTTCCGGTGCCCGAGCAGCTCCTGAACGGTTCGGATGTCGTAGCCGGCCTCCAGCAGGTGGGTGGCGAACGAGTGGCGGAATGTGTGGCAGGTGGCCCGCTTCGCGATCCCGCTCCGTCGCACGGCTTCTTTCACCGCACGCTGGACGCACGAGGAGTGCAGGTGGTGCCTGCGACGCCGGCCGGTAGTGGGGTCGCGCTGGATGCGAGTAGCCGGGAATACCCCCTGCCAGGCCCATTCGCGGCCGGCATATGGGAACTTCCGCTCCAGGGCCGTGGGAAGTGGTGCCCAGCCGGCACCGGAGCGTGTGTCCCGGTCGTGCTGGTCTCGCCCGATTTGCAGGTGTCGGCCCAGTTCGGCACGGACGGCGTCGGGCAGCATGGTCACCCGGTCCCGATCGCCCTTCCCTTCGCGGATCAGGATCTCCCGGCGCTCGAAGTCCACGTCCTTCACTCTCAGTCGCATGCACTCCATGAGGCGCATGCCGCTCCCGTAGAGCAGGGTCGCGATGAGGCGGTGTGTGCCCTGCATACGGTCGAGTACGGAGCGTACTTCGGCCGGCGTGAGCACGACGGGTAGGCGGGTCGGGGTGCGGGCTCGGACTACCCGGCTGCCGGGACGTTCGACTTCGACGCCGAGTACCTGGCGATACAGGAACAGGAGTGCGCTGGCCGCCTGGTTGTGCGTGGAAGCGGCCACGCCACGGTGGGCGGACAGGTAAGTGAGAAAGGCGTCGATCTCCGGCGTTCCCATGTGGGCCGGGTGGCGACCGCGATGGAACCGGATGTACCGCTCGACCCACGAGGCGTAGGCTTCCTCGGTACGGTGACTGAGGTGCCTCGCCCTGATCTTCGAGCGCAGGTCGTCGAGTAGGAGCAGGTGGTCGGCGTGTCGATCGGGCATGCCCAAAGATCGGGCCACGCATCATCGGTTCTACAACGACCCGGGGGTGCGACTCGTCCGGAGTCGGACCCCCGAAGCCGACCTACGTTTCTTTGCTGCCGGCCCCTACTCCGCGTCCAGAACCTGCGGGGACGGCTGATTCCACATCCAGCGCCAGATCTGCCACTGGCCGTCGGGCCCGGGCTGGTAGAGCGCGGACCATTGACCGCTCAGAGATGCCAGGTCGCCAGCGGCGGCGGTCGGGTTCATCGTCCAGGTTCCGCGACCGTAGGCCAGGTCGCCGACCGCGAGCACTTCATCGACGGTGGCGACCTGCTGGAGCAGCGCGTTGTCGTATCCTTCGGCCAGCGTCGTCAGAATCGCGGCTCGCCCCTCGATCGCTGGCCCTTCCGGCTGCATCAGCACGGCGTCTTCCGCGATCATCGGCCCGAGTGCGGAACCACCCTCCGTATTCCACGTGGCCACGAACTGACCCACTTGTGTGCTAAAGGCCTCGGCATCGAGCGCGGGCGTCACTGCGGTTTCAGTCGTGTCAGTGGCCTCCTGCTGGGCGCAGGCGGTCAGCATGGCCGCGGAGACCACGCCAAGTACCAGGTTTCGCAAACTCATGATCGGCTACCTCTTTCGCTCAGGTGCGACCCGCACCGCTGAAGCACGCTGGCCAGTCCGGTGAAAGGACGTACCAGTCCGGCGGCGAGAAGGGAGAACGGGGTCGAGTGTCCCTGAGCGACGAAACCTCAATTGCCCGAATCTGGCAAGTCCGCCGGATATCGAGCCTCAGGTTCTGAAGTACCACACGGTAGCCGTCGGGGTCTTCGAACGTACGACCGCGGGCGTCCGTGCGCCGGCCCACCCGCAGGTGTGTTCCTCCGGCATCAGGCGTACAGCGCTTCCAGGCGATTGAAGCAGCTCGCCCATCCACCCTCGTGGTCGGTCACCGATTTCTCGTCGGGCAGGCCGGAGTGAATCATGGTCACCTCCGTCCCCCCGTCCACAGCCTTGAACGCCACGGTGATCAGGGACTGCCCATGGTCCGGGTGCTCGTCCCACTGCCAGGAATAGACGAGGCGAGTCGGACGGTCGATTTCATGGTAGATGCCGCGGGCGTTGTGTACGCCGCCCTCGGCGTTCCGCATCTGGAGGTGAAAGCGGCCTCCCACGGTCAGGTCCACTTCCGAGACGGGCACGTCCATCCCCTCGGGCGCCGACCACTGCTTGAGGTGTTCGGGTAGGGTCCACGCGTCGAAGACGGTCTCGAGATCGGTCGCGATCACTCGCGTGATCTCCAGAGTCCCTGCGGTCTGGGTCGTCATCCCTCTTCCTCCTCGTCCACGGGTTTCGGCGTCTCCAGGTAACGGGCGAGCGCGGGTCATGATTGTGATCGGGAATGCAGTCCAATAACCGAGGGCCCGGCGAATACATGCTCACCGGGCCCCACATCAGCGGTTCAGCGAACGGCCGTGCTTCAGTCCACCCAGTCCGCGATGAACAGGTTGGTCTCTCTCGGGAGCTCGTTACCGCGGTTCGAGGCGAAAATCAGCTTCGTGCCATCCGAGTTGAACATCGGGAAGCCGTCGAAGTCACCCGAGTGCGTGATCTGCTCGAGGCCCGAGCCATCGACGTTGATGGACCACAGGTCGAACTCCCGCCCGCTCGGGTCACCGAGATTCGACGAGAAGATGATCCGCTCTCCATCCGGGAAGAAGTACGGACCGAAATTCGCGGCGCCGTTGTCCGTTAGCTGCACCTTGTTCGAGCCGTCGGCATCCATCACGAAGATGTCGAGCTGAGACGGGCGGATCAGCCCCTGCGCGAGAAGGCGCTGGTAGTCGGCCAGCTCGTCGCCCTCGGGATGGCTGGCCCGGTAGACGATCTTTGTCCCGTCGTACGAGAAGAAGGGACCGCCGTCATAACCCGGCGAATCCGTGAGACGGGTCACCTCCGACCCATCCATTCGCATCTTGTAGATCTCCAGGTCGCCGTCGCGGGCCGAGGTGAACACGACCCACTCGCCGTCGCGCGAAACGGTCGCCTCCGCGTCATACGCCGGGGTGTCCGTGATCCGCGTCAGGTTGCTGCCGTCGGCGTCGGCCACGAAGATGTCGTAGTCCTCGTACAGGGCCCATACGTAGCCCTGGGACATGTCCGCTTCGGGCGGACACTCCTCACTGCCCAGATGAGTGGATCCGTAGACGATCTTGTCGTTGCCCGGGAAAAAGTAGCCGCAGGTGGTCCGGCCAGTGCCTGTGCTGACCAGGCTGAGATCCGAGCCGTCGGGACGCATCGAGTACTGCTGGTCGCAGGTGGCGTCGCGGGGCGTGGCCTGGAACATGATCCACTCGTCGTCCGTGCTCCAGTACGCCTCTGCGTTCTGCCCGCCGAACGTGATCTGCTTGAGAGAGGCAAAATGGCTCTCTTCGTCCAGGACCAGGTGATCCG
>JBATJK010000209.1:0-15714 GCA_049668445.1 Gemmatimonadota bacterium | reverse complement strand
TACCGACCCCGCACGTGTCGGGAGGTTCGCCGTTACCTCGGAAAGCACGACCTGTCGGGGCATGCCGACGCGGCGATCGACCGTTGCCTCGAGCTGGGCTACCTGAACGACGAGGCTTATGCGCGGGCCTTCGTCCGTGAGCGTATTCGTCTCAAGCCGAGGGGGAGACCACGCCTGGTGTCCGAGCTGCTGGGGCGGGGCGTAGACCGCGACACGGCCGAGCGGGCGGTGGAGACGACCCTGGATGAGGAGGGAGTCACTGAGGCGGCTCTCCTTCGGGAAGTGGCCCTTCGCCGGGTCCGCTCCCTCCGGAGCCTCGATCCCCCCGCAGCGCGTCGGCGGCTTTCCAGCTTCCTCGGTCGACGTGGCTTCCGGACCGGGGCGATTCGCGAAGTGGTGCTGGAACTGCTACCGGACCAGCCGGACGGCGGAGAGAGTTGAGAGCCGGCTTCCGTCGCCCCACTGACCACCCCACTTGCCCCACCGATTGTAAGCACGTCGGCCGTTCGGCATATTACCGGGATATCTTCGATCCCAGTAAGGGCATCGACGCACGATCCACCGCTACGACCGGTACGGTATGAAGGCCAGCGATACTCGCTCCAGTTTCATTCGATACTTCGAACGGCACGGCCACGTGCACATGCCCAGCAGTTCGCTGGTGCCGGAGGACGATCCGACCCTGCTCTTCGTCAACGCGGGGATGGTGCAGTTCAAGCGCGTCTTCGTGGGCGAGGCTGAACGCCCGTCGCCACGGGCCGTCACGTCCCAGAAGTGTCTTCGTGTCAGCGGAAAGCACAACGACCTCGAGGAAGTGGGGCGTACGGCGCGGCACCACACCTTCTTCGAGATGCTAGGGAACTTCTCGTTCGGCGACTACTTCAAGCGCGACGCGATCGCTTTCGCCTGGGAGTTCGTGACCTCGGAGCTGGGCCTGGAGCCCGGCCGGCTGTGGGCAACCGTCCACTACACGGATGACGAGGCTGCCGAGCTGTGGCCGAAGCTCACGGGAATTCCGGCGGAGCGCGTTCTCAGACTGGGCGACAAGGACAACTTCTGGCAGATGGGCGAAACCGGGCCCTGCGGACCGTGTTCCGAGATCCACTACGACTTGAGACCTTCCGGAGCCACCCGAGACCTCACCCCCGAGCAGTTCAACGCGCTCGGCGAGGCGGACGAATTCATGGAGATCTGGAACCTGGTCTTCATGCAGTTCGAAAGGTCCGAAGCTGGCGATACGCCGCTTCCCGCGCCCTCTATCGACACCGGGGCCGGGCTGGAGCGCATCGCGGCGATCATGCAGGGCACACGGACCAACTACCACACCGACCTCTTCCTTCCGATCATCGCGGAGGCGGAGGAGATCGTGGGCCGGCCCTATTCCCTCGATCCAGCGGACTGGGAGGAAGGTCTTCCGTTCCGGGTGCTGGCCGACCATGCTCGCGCGGTCGCTTTCATGCTGGCCGACGGCGTGTTTCCCTCGAACGAGGGGAGAGGCTACGTGCTGCGGCGGGTGCTGCGGCGGGCTGGCCGGTATGCCTGGCTGCTGGGACGGAGGGAGCCCACGCTCGATCGCCTGGTGAGCGTGGTCGCGGACCTGATGTCCGATACATACCCCCAGCTCTCGCATCGCCGGGACCACCTCATCCGCACCACACGCTCCGAGGAAGAGCGATTCCTGGCCACTATCGACGCCGGCATGGGCCGTTTCGAGGAGTTGGCCCCTCGGTCGGGTCGAGGCACGATTCCAGGTGCCGAGGTCTTCCGCCTCTACGACACGTATGGTTTCCCGCTGGATCTGACACAGCTGATGGCGTCCGAGCGGGGATACGAGGTCGATGTCGACGGGTTCGACAGCTCCCTCGAAGAGCAGCGCCAGCGATCGAGGGAAGATCGGCTCGCCGGCGGAGCGGCCGACGAGCTGAGCGAGGAGCTCGTGGCTGCTGCCCGGGCCATCAACGCGGACGGCGTCCAGACGTTCGTCGGCTACGACCGGACGCGGGTCGAATCGACGGTGCTCGCCAGCGAGCCGCTGGGCGCCGCACATGCGTTGATTCTGGAGACCAATCCTTTCTACTCGGAGGCCGGGGGACAGGTCAGCGATCGTGGCACGGTGAGTCATGATGCCTGGAAGATGGTCGTGGAGTCAGTGGTCCGGAACGATCGCGGGCAGGCGGTGCTGGTCGGTGAAGTCGTCGAAGGCGCCGGTATCGCCGCGCCGGACACCGTCGTGGCCACCCTGGACGAGCCATCCCGCCGGGACACGGAGCGAAACCACACCGCGACCCACCTCCTCCACGCGGCCCTGCGCGCCGAGTTGGGGGATCATGTTCAGCAGGCCGGATCGCTGGTCGCGCCGGATCGCCTGCGATTCGACTTCAGTCACACGGGTCCGCTGACCGTGACCGAGCGGCAGTCCATCGAGGAAGCCGTGAATCGATCGGTGTGGGAGAACGTTCCCCTCGAGATCGGGGAGCGGGACTACCGCGAGGCATTGGATTCCGGCGCGATGGCCCTGTTTGGAGAGAAGTACGGCGATCGCGTGCGGGTCGTGGCCGTTCCCGGGATCAGCCTCGAACTGTGTGGTGGCTGCCATGTCCGGAGCACCGGTCAGATCGGGCTGTTTCAAATCACGTCAGAGACGGGGGTCGCGGCCGGGATCCGCCGAATCGAGGCGGTGACCGGACCACGTGCGTACGAGAGGGTGCGGGAAACGGAAGACATGCTGGGCCGTCTGGCCGACCTGCTCCGGGTGCCGGCTGCCGAACTGCCGCGCCGTTTCGAGGTCCTGCTCGCGGAGAAGGCGGTTCTCGAGTCACGCCTGGAAGAGCAGCACGGGCGGGACGCAGCGGACGTGGTAGCGGCCGTCGTGGACGGCGCGCTGGACCTGGCGGGTGGGGGACGACTGGCGAGTGGCTCGGTCGAGCTGCCGGCCGGGTCCGACGCGGGTGCGTTCGGCGACCTGCTGCGCGACCGGATCGGTTCTGGGGCGGCGATCGTGCACGTGAGCACGGGGGACGACGACAAGGGCGCCTTCGTCGCCGTGGTCACCGATGACTGGATTGGCCGAGGCATCAGGGCCGGCGACCTGGTGCGCACGGCGAGTGGGGCCACCGGCTCAGGAGGCGGTGGCAAGCCGCACCTGGCCCGCGGTGGAGTCGGCGACGCCGGCCGGGTCGAGGACGCGATTGCCGCGGCGGTTCGCGTGGCACTGGATATCGCCGACGCGGCGGGAGGCTCATGACGGGGAATCCGACGCACCGGTGGCTTCAGCAGCGGATGGCGGATGCTCCTCCGGAACTCGCAGCCGATATCCTGAAGCTCGTGGAGACCACGCCGGGCATCGATCTTTCGGATCCGGTCGCTGCCCTGGCGGCTGCCGGCCTGGCGGGCCTCGAGCAGGTCGCCGAGGGGAACGGGGAGAGAAGCGAGGCGCTACGTTTACTGGCGGCGGACGCGACGCTGACCTACGCCTTCGAGGCAGCGGCCGAGTCGGGTCGATCGGCGGAATTGGCTGAATACGTGGGTCTGGACGGAGAGTTGGGCAGGAGACTGTCAGGGGAGATCCGCACCCAGGTCGTTCCGCAGCGGGGGGAGGGCTCTTGAGCGTACCCCCCCTCGTGGATCTGCACTGCCATTTCGTGCCTGGTGTCGACGATGGGGCGAAGGACGTGAACGACGCGATCGCTCAGCTGACGGAGTGCGATCGCCAGGGCATCAAGACCGTGGTTACCACGCCGCACCTGGCGGCGAGCGCCGCGCACGGGCGATGGCGGGACGACATCGAGGCGGCATTTGCGGAGTTGTCGCGGGAAGCCTCGCGGGTATGTCCGGGCGTTCAACTGGGCCTTTCGTTCGAGTTCAGGCTGGACGATCCCGACGCCGATCTGAGCGACAGGAGCATCGGATTGGGCGAGGGAGGTCGACTGCTCGTGGAATTTCCGATGCTCGCGATGCCGGCCTACCCCGACCGGATGCTGGAAATCGTCGCCACAGCCGGTTGGGCGCCGGTCCTGGCACATCCGGAACGCTATTCGGGAGTGGAGCGGGCGTACGGGTGGGTCGCCCGGTGGCGGGAGATGGGCGCCCTGATGTGCCTGAATGCGGGCAGCCTGTGGGGCGAGCACGGGGGCGAAGCCCAGCGGGTGGCGCGCCGCATGCTCGCGGACAGCTCGGTCGATTTGATCGCGTCCGACAACCACGCCCGGCCGAACCGCGCCGCGACCGTCCGGCAGGCGTGGGACTACCTGACCGAGTCGGGCTGTGAGGAGCAGGCCAATCTGCTGACGGCCGTGAACCCGGCCGCGGTGCTCGCCGGCGAGCGGCTTACGGCAGTCCCCCCGTGCGAGCCACGTTCGGGGTGGATGGACCGACTGCGCCGAGCGCTGACTGGAGGCTGATGTGAGCACGAATTCTGCTGATGCCGTCCGGCGTCACCTTCAGAACCTGGCCAGAAACGCTGAGTCGGCGGCGGATCTCGTCGCAGACGCGGCGGCCCGATACGCCGAACTCGTCCGGGAGACACTGCTGGGCGGGGGAAAGCTGATGTATGCCGGGAACGGCGGGAGCGCGGCCGCCGCCGAGCACGTCGCCACCGAGTACGTGGTTCGCCTCCAGAGGGAGCGGCGCGCCCTCCCGGCGATCGCACTGACGGCCAGTACCTCCACTCTGAGCGCGGCGGCGAACGACTTCGGCTACGAGAGAGTGTTCGCGCGCCTCGTCGAGGCACATGGGCGTGCGGGCGACCTCCTGGTCCTCCACTCCACGAGCGGCAATTCCCCCAACCTGATCGAGGCCGCGCGCGTCGCCTCGGAAATCGGGGTCACCACGGTGGCCCTTCTCGATCGGCACGGCGGTCAGCTGGCGCCTCTCGTCGACCTGGCGATCCGGGTGCCCGCCGAAGGCTCGGCAGCCGTCCAGGAACTGCAGCTGGCGATCGAGCATGCGGTGGCTGACCTGGTCGACGAGTGGTTTGCGCAGGAGCACGAGTGACTGACCGGCAGGTCTTCCATCCGCCAGCCGCGTTTCTGCAGATCGCCGAGCGGCTCGAGAGTGCCGGATGTCAGGCGTGGGCCGTCGGTGGAGCCATCCGGGACGCGATACTCGGGCGTCCCCGGGCAGACTGGGATCTCGCGACGGACGCCCGCCCCGAGGAGGTGCTCCAGATGTTTCGGAGAACCGTTCCGCTCGGGGTGGATCACGGAACGGTCGGCGTTCTCGGGCAGGACGACTCGATGTATGAGGTTACCACCTTCCGCCTCGACGTCGAGACGGATGGCCGGCACGCGGTCGTCGAGTTTGCCACCGAGATCGAGGACGACCTGGCGCGCCGGGACTTCACGATCAACTCGATCGCGTGGCGACCGACGACACAAGAGCTGCGGGATCCGTACCAGGGCATCGACGACCTGAAGGCCGGCGTGCTGCGGGCCGTCGGGGAGCCGTCCGGCCGTTTCGCGGAGGACTATCTGCGCGTCCTGCGCGCCTTCCGCTTCGCGGGCACATACGACCTGACGATCGAGCCGGAGACCCTATCTGCGCTGCGGGCGGCGGTGGTGCACCTCGATCGTCTCTCCGCCGAGAGAGTGCGCGAGGAACTATTGAAGGTGCTGTCCGCGGACATGCCTTCGCGATCGCTCGGGATGTACGCGGACTTCGCTGCCATGGAAGGGTGGTACGCCGAGATAGCGCCGGCGGCGTCGGGGCCCGCGTGGGCCGAGGCGCTGGAGGCGATCGATGCGCTGAAGCCCCATCGGACGTTCCTTCGCGTGGTGCGGTTGTTGCTCTGCGCGGGTGGAGACCAGGAAGAGTCAGTGGAGAGGGCCGAGGCCCTGCTGCGGCGGCTCAAGTTCTCAAACGCTGAGATTCGGCGTGGTACGCACCTCGTCGCACACTACCGGCCGCTGGTCCACCCGGCGGACGGATCCGCCAGCATTCGCGAGTGGCTGTACACAGTGGGGACCGAGTTCTCTCGCGACCTGTTTCGACTTCACTTCGCAGCCGCTCGCGCCGCCGGTTCTGATGATGGTCAGCGGGCGCTGGTGTACACCTGGGGGAGGGTACACCAGGAGATCGTGGAGCGCTCACCCGTCACGGTCGGCCAACTGGCCGTGGACGGAACCGATCTGCTGGCCCTGGGCCTACCCAGCGGCCCCCTTGTCGGATTGATGCTCGAGGAGCTGCTGGCCCAGGTGATCGAGGCGCCGGAGCGGAACGACCGGGACCTGCTTTTGGAAAGTGCCCGGGAACTCATCGAGCTGGGCGGACTGGACAGCCTTGAAGGCGGTATGAAGGAATGAACAGGGAGCCGGATCTGTTCGGTCCCGATGCGGGACGACCGGCTCGCGACACTCTGGCGGCCGATGCTGGCGCGCCGCTCGCGGCACGCATGCGCCCGCGGTCGATCGACGAATTTCTCGGGCAGCCCGCCCTGGTGGGAGAAGGCGCTGCTCTTCGCGAGTTGATCGAACGGGACCGGGTTCCCAGTCTGATCCTCTGGGGGCCTCCCGGGTGCGGGAAGACCACGCTCGCCGGCATCGTGGCGCGCCACACCGGCGCTCGGTTCGAGCCCTTTTCGGCGGTCACGGAGGGGATTGCGCGGGTTCGGGAACTCATCGAGCAGGCGGCGGAGCGCACGCGGGCCACGGGCCAGGACACGATCCTGTTCGTGGACGAAATTCACCGGTTCAACAAGTCGCAGCAGGACGCGTTTCTCCCCCACGTCGAGGCCGGGACCATCACGTTGATCGGGGCTACGACCGAGAATCCCAGCTTCGAAGTCGTCGGGCCCCTGCTCAGCCGGACCCGGGTGTTCGTCCTGGAGCCCCTTGGAAGGGATACGGTGGCGGACCTGTCTCGGCGCGCGTTGTCGGATCGTGAGAGGGGCCTTGGAGAGCGGGCTCTGGAGATCGAAGATGAAGCGCTCGACCGGCTGGCGGATTCCGCCGACGGGGACGCTCGCCGCGCGCTCAATGCCCTGGAAACGGCGGCTCACCTGGTGGGAGATGGAGAGACCATCGGTCTTCACCACATCGAATCCGCACTTCAACGCCGCTTTGCGCGGTACGACAAGTCCGGCGAGGAGCACTACAACCTGATCTCGGCCCTGCACAAGTCCGTGCGCGGCTCGGATGCGGATGGGGCACTGTACTGGCTGGCCCGCATGCTGGACGGCGGCGAGGATCCGATGTACCTCGCACGCCGCCTGGTGCGCATGGCGGTCGAAGACATTGGCCTGGCCGATCCCGCTGCCCTGCAGGTCGCCGTGGCGGCCCGGGATGCGTTTCACTTCCTGGGGTCTCCAGAAGGTGACCTCGCGCTGGCCGAAGCCTGTGCCTACCTGGCGGCTGCCCCCAAGTCGAATCGCCTGTACAGGGGTTTCGGCGCCGCGATGAAGAGCGCACGTGAGACCCCGGCCGAGGGTGTGCCCCTGCACATCCGAAACGCTCCGACACGGCTGATGAAGGACCTGGGCTACGGAGCCGGGTATCGGTACGACCCGGACGCCGACGGTGGGGTCGCGGCGCAGACCTACCTTCCCGAATCCCTCGCGGGAGTCCGATTCTACGAGCCCGGAGAAGAGGGCAGGGAGCCCGATATCGCGCGGAGACTCGACCGCGCCCGCCAGTTGCGCTCGGCTGCCGGAGCGTCCGGCGATCAGGAGCTGGGGGGGACCGACGGCTGACCTGATCGAGATCCAGCAGCCGGTGGAGCGGGTGGTCCTGGTGGGGGCGCCCCGAGCCAACGAACCCGAGGCGCTGGTCGACGAGCACCTCGAGGAGCTCGAGCGCCTGGCGGATACGGCGGGCGCCGAGGTGGCGGGAACGCTGATCCAGCGACTCGATGCGCCTCACCCGGCCCTCTACATCGGACGCGGCAAGGCGGAGGAACTCCGTGTTCTGGCCGATCAGACCGACGCCAGCCTCGTGATCTTCGACGAGGACCTGAGCCCGGCGCAGGGGTCTGCCCTCGAGAAGGCTCTCGGACGGCGGGTGATGGACCGAACCGAGCTAATCCTGGACATATTCGCGCTTCGTGCCCGTACGGCGGAGGCAAGTCTGCAGGTGGAGCTGGCCCAGCTTCAGTACATGCGGTCCCGCCTGAAGCGGATGTGGACCCATCTGTCGCGAATCCAGGGCGGGATCGGCATGCGAGGCCCGGGCGAGACGCAGCTGGAGACGGACCGCCGGATGATGGACCGCCGGATCAGTCGCCTGCGGCAGGAGCTCGAGCACATCTCCCGTTCGCGCGATACACGCCGGCGAGGCAGGAGCGCGGAGTTTCGGGTGGCGCTCGTGGGGTACACGAATGCGGGCAAGTCGTCGATTCTCCGGGCGCTCTCGGGGGCCGACCTGTTCGTGGAGGACCGGTTGTTCGCCACTCTGGACTCGGCGACGCGGGCGGTGGAGCTGGACGCCGGCTACCGGGCGCTGATCACCGATACCGTCGGTTTCATCCGCAAGCTCCCGCACCACCTGGTCGCGTCGTTTCGGGCCACGCTGGAAGAGGCCCGCGAGGCGGATCTGCTGGTACACGTGGTGGATGCCTCGGCTCCGGGCTGGGATCACCAGGTCGAGGCCGTGCAGCAAGTCCTGGCGGACCTCGAGATACCGGAGACGGGCACCTTGATGGTGTTCAACAAGACGGATCAGTTGACGCACGTCGAGGAAGAAGCTCTGCGCGGGCGAGTCTCCGTGGAGTGGTCCGAGAACGTGTTCACTTCGGTGATCGAGCCAGGCGGTCTTGAGCCGCTGAAAGGGGAGCTTCTCCACAGACTGCGGCAGCTCAGGCCCACGGTCCTGTTGGAAATCCCGGTCACGGATGGAAAGACACTCTCGCAGGTGTACCAGGACGCAGAGGTCCTCGAGCGAATGGACCGGGACATGAAGGTGGTTCTCCGGGCCAGGGTGCCGGTGGCCACACTGGGTCGGTGGCGCCGGAATCCTGGTGTCGTGGTTCAGTACCTCGATTCGGAGTGAGGGGCGCTCTCGACCGGCCCCGCGGCCCGCAGTATCGTAACGCGACCGGACCGGGTTGTTGGCACCAGCTGAAGCGAGTTTTCCATGCGGCTTTACATCAACGTCGATCATGTGGCCACCGTGCGGCAGGCACGCCGGACGGACGAGCCTGACCCGGTGCGGGCGGCCGTACTGGCCGAGCTGGGCGGCGCGGACGGGATCACCGTGCACCTGCGCGAAGACCGAAGGCACATCCAGGATCGGGACGTCGATCTCCTCATGCGCACCGCCCGTACTCCGATCAATCTGGAGCTGGCGGTCACGGAGGGAATCCTGGAGCTCGCCGAGGTCTGGCGGCCTCATCAGGCGACGCTGGTGCCCGAGAAGAGGCAGGAAGTCACGACCGAGGGTGGTCTCGATGTGGGCAGATCGGCTGCCGAGGGCATCCGGAGCGCCCTGGAGCGGCTGCATGCCGCAGACATTCGCACATCCCTGTTCATCGATCCTGAGCTCGAAGTGGTGCGGCGCTCGGCGGATCTCGGCCCGACGGCCGTCGAGCTGCACACGGGAGAGTACGCCAACGCCCGTGACGCCCACGCGGTCACCGAGCAGCTCGAACGGCTCCACGCGGCGACAGAACTGGCGCGCGAGCTGGGCCTCGCGGTGCATGCCGGTCACGGACTGACGTACGAGAACGTGATGCCGGTCGCCGCCATTCCCGGTTGCGAGGAACTGAATATCGGCCACTCCGTGGTCAGCCGGTCGGTGCTCGTCGGCATCGAGAGGTCCGTACGCGAGATGAAGGAGCTTCTCCTGCGGGCCTCGGGGGGCTGACCATGCGTGGTCATGCGTGGAAGTCGGTGCTCGGTCTTTCACTCACGGTGCTGCTGCTGTGGTGGGTCCTCAGGGACGTGTCGGTCCCCGAAGTGTGGCAGCGGGTTCGCGAGGCGGATCCGTGGCTCCTTGCCGGGGCCGTGGTCGTCGCGACGTTCAGCTTCGTCCTGAGGGCCCTCCGGTGGCGTGTCCTGCTCAGCCCTTCTCATCCGGACTCGCGCTTCGTTCCCAGGTTCGGGGCGACGTGCATCGGTTTCGCGGTCAACAACCTGCTTCCGGCGCGGCTTGGAGAATTTGCCAGGGCGTACGCGCTGTCGCGCACCGAGGGGTTGAACATTGGAGCGTCCGTCGCATCTCTGGTGGCGGAGCGGATCTTCGATGGCCTGGTCCTCGCGTTCTTCCTGTTCGCGATGATCTCGCTTCCGGGCTTTCCGCTGGGCGAAGGGTCGACTGCGCTGGTGGTGCGGCGGACGGCGAACATCGGGGCAATCGCCTTCGTGCTCGCGTTCTTCCTGCTGTGGCTGGCGGCTCGCAATTCCGACCGGGCGGTCCGCCTTTTCGAGCGAACATTCGGCCGCCTGCTGAAGCCGGCGCTGAGTCAGCGGGCGACACGCCTGGTGGCCGGCTTCCTAGCCGGGCTGGGCGCCCTGAACGATACCACGACGTTTGCCAAGGCCCTGGGCTGGTCGGTGGTCGTATGGCTCAATCTCTCGGTTTCCATCTGGCTTGGACTCCTGGCCTTTGACATCACGGGACCGGGTCTGACAGGGTCCATCTTCCTCCAGAGCGTGATCGCCTTTGCCGTGGCCGCTCCGTCGAGTCCCGGCTTCTTCGGTGTGTTTGAAGCCGCCACGCGCCTCGGTCTCGGCGTCTACGATGTCGGGGTTACCGACATGGTCAGCTTCGCCACGAGCTACCACATCCTCACGTTCATACCGGTGACGCTCCTGGGCCTGTGGTACATCCGCCGCTTCGGGCTCTCGTGGTCGGAAATGGGTCACTCCGAGGAAATCGTCGAGGCGGCGGTGGATGATGACTGATGCTTTCCCGGAAGCGCTGGTCCTCCTCGCGCACGCCAAGCTGAACGCCTCACTGCGTGTGCTGGCGCGGGAAGAAGGCGGATTTCATTCGGTGGAGACGATTCTGTTGCGGCTGGAACTGGCCGATCGAGTCGAGCTCGAAACCACCCTGGAGCCGGGAATTCACCTGGAGGTGACCGGCGACGCCTCCGTCCCCGCGGATCACCGCAACCTCTGCTGGCGAGCGGCCGAGGCGCTACACGGACACGTCGGGCGCGAGGGCGGTACGCGGATCCGTCTCGAGAAGAGGGTGCCCGCGGGTGCCGGTCTGGGCGGCGGAAGCGCGGACGCCGCCGCTGTTCTGAGGGGTCTCAACGAACTGTGGCGCCGGCCGCTGGACGGTGACGCTCTGCTGCGGCTGGCCGGCGAACTCGGCAGCGACGTCCCGTTCGGCCTGTGCAATGCTCCGATGGTCCTGGCCTGGGAGCGGGGTCGGCGCATGCTTCCGCTCGATGCCCCATCGTCCCGTCCCGTCCTGATCGTGGTGCCTGGCTACCCTATCGGGGCTGGAGAGGCCTACGGGTGGCTTGCGGAGGACCGGACCGCCGGCCTGGCGTCACCGCCGGGGCCGTGTCTGCACCCGGGGCCGGCCGAACTGTCGATTGGGGCGGCACTCGACCGCCTGGCGGTGAACGACCTGGAAGACCCCGTGTTTCGCAGGCATCCCGAACTGGCCGAGATCCGCGACACGCTTGCGGGTCTCGGGGCGGTAGTCGCGATTCTGTGCGGCAGTGGATCGTGTGTGGCGGGAGTCTTCCAGGACCGGGTCGCCCTGGATCAAGCGGCGCGGGTGTTCGACGGAGTGGACGGACTTTCGACAATCCGAACGCGGACCCTTGGGCCGGCCGAGCCGCCGGGTTGACGCTCTGCCGGACCGGGTCGATTATCGGAGCGCCTCCCAGATGCGGTCCGATCACGCACGGAGGAGGACGCTGGCCCTTCGTCTAATGGCAAGACCCCGGCCTTTGGAGCCGGTAATCCAGGTTCGAATCCTGGAGGGCCAATGTCGCTCTCAGCCGGAGCGCTCTACCAACCAGGCCCGAGCCAGCTGGTGAGCGATCGTGAGGGGCGGGGGCACGCGAAGTGCCCCCGCTTCGTCCCAACGCTCCGCGGCCTCTCGGAGTTCCACCAGTGTGAACCACCGAACGCTCTCGAGCTCGCTGCTGTCAATCCGAGCCTCTCCCGGAAGCGCTTCCGCGAAGCATCCGATCATCAGGGTCGATGGGAACGGCCAGGGCTGAGACGAGTGATACCGGACCTGGCCGACTTTCAATCCGGCTTCCTCCCACGTCTCCCGGCGTACCGCCTCTTCGATCGACTCCCCGGGCTCGACGTATCCGGCCAGGCACGAATGCAGTCCCGGGGGATATCTGCGGGTCCGGATCGCGCGACCCAGAAGGCAGAGTCCTTCGCGGTGGATGAGCATGATCACGACGGGGTCGGTGCGCGGAAACTGGACCGTGCCGCACTGGACGTCAGTGCAGCGCCTGGAGTGGCCCGCCTCGGCCATCGACGTCTGAGCACCGCACTTCGAGCAGTAGCCGTGCGTCGCGTGCCAGGCCGTGAGCGATCGACCCAGGGCCGCGATGGAGGCTTCCGGGACTGCGAGAAGCGGTGCCACTTCACGGACGCCCTGGAAGGCGTAGGCTCGTGGGCCGAGGTCGCCGTCTCGCACCGTCTCGGGCACCGCAAGCGCGAACCGGGCGCCGTCGTGCTCGAGGCCGAGGAACAGGGCGGCCGACTCGACATCGACCAGGGCATCCAACTCGCCGCGGGGGAGCCACCCGAGGTCCGGCTCCGGCTCAGTCCCGACCAGGGGGTCCAGTCCCCGAAAGGGAAGGAACCGCGAACTCCCGGCCTCGAGCAACTCGCCGATGCGCTTCGGATCGCTCCGGAGGTGCGCCGAGCGATCGAGATCACCTCCGGCGAACGTGTGGGGTTCGACCGGGTGGACGGGGCCCCCGGGGTGGTTGCGGGTCACGCGGCGGGAACGGCTCTCCCCCGGGCCCACAGGCGCAGGGTTTCGACTCGCTCGGCGAGAGTGACGGACAGGGGGACGGCCGACTCGATCTCCGCCGCCAGAGTCTCGTGGTCCAGGTCGGTCTCTTCCGCGAAAGCCGTGTACAGGCCGGCCACGACCGCTTGCTCCAACTCGCTTCCGGAGAATCCCTCGGCCGCGGTCGCCAACTGATCCAGGTCGAACCGCTCTGGGTCCCGGCCCCTCCGGACCAGGTGCAGCGCCAGGATGTCCCGCCGCTCGGCCACTCCCGGCAGATCGACGAAGAAGATCTCGTCGAATCGTCCCTTGCGGAGAAGCTCCGGCGGCAGTCGGTCCACGTCGTTGGCGGTGGCGACCACGAATACGCGGCTCTGACGCTCCTGGAGCCAGGTGAGAAAGGTCCCCAGCAACCGTCCGCTCACCCCGCCGTCTGCTTCGCCTCCGTCGCGCGCGAATCCCTTCTCGATCTCGTCGATCCACAGCACCACGGGAGACATGGCATCGGCGGTGTCGAGAGCCTGGCGGAGATTGCGCTCGGTCTCGCCCACGTACTTGTCATACAGGGCGCCCGGGTCGAGGCGAACCAGCGGAAGGCCCCACTCGGACGCCACGTTACGTGCCATCAGGCTCTTGCCGCAGCCCTGGACTCCCATGAGAAGCACTCCACGCGGGGGCTCCAGGCCGAAGTCGCGGGCCGCTTCCCCCAACGCGTTGCGTCGCTTGTCCAACCAACTCCGCAGAGCCGCCATGCCGCCGATCGGTTCAACTTCCGCCGTCGGGATGAACTCCAGGAGTCCGGTCTGTCCGAGGCTCTCCCGCTTGGCCGCCCGGATCAGGTCGATGTCCGCGCGTGTCAGTCGGCCGTCCTCGACCATCGCCCGGCGCAGGGTCCGCCGAATCTCGTCCCTGGTCAGCCCCTGGAGTTCCCGGGCCATGGCAGCGGCTTCTTCTTCCCGTATCTCGATCCGGACATCCTCTTCGAGGGCCGCCTTGCGAACCACCTTTCGCAGCTCGACCTGGATCTCCTCGAGATCGGGCAGCGACAGCCTGTAGGGGACTCCCTGCTTGCCGATTTCGGGGGGGAGCCGGACGCCGTGTCCGGAGAGCACCAGGGCCCTCCGGTCGCTCGTGAAGGCGGGTAGTGCCTCGCGCAGCTTGCGAACGAGAAGCGGGTCCTCGAGATAGGGGTGGAAGTCCGCAAGCAAAACCACTCCGGGCGCGGCCGCGGCTTCGAGATGGGACAGCATCTTGAACGGATCAGCGGTGTCGTAGGTCGCCTGGTCTCTTCCCTCCCGAACCAGGCCCTGCGTCCGACTCCAGGTGTAGAGGGGCACGTCGAGCCGTCGGGCCACCCGCCCCAGAAGTTCGAGCAGCCGATCCTCTTCCAGCGTGTCGACGGCCACGACGGGGTACCGCGATCGAATCAGGATTTCAAGATCCCTGGCCGAATCGCTCCCCTGGTCCACGGGTCGCTCGTCAGATTCGCTTGTCATGAGGAAGACTATAGGCGGAACTATACAGCGCCTTCAAGACCCACCCGGTTCTGATCCTTGCGGCCCGTGGCATGGACGCGAGATTGGGCACTTGGGACGGTGGGCTCCGAGACCTTTCAGTAGCGCCAATCGGGAGACGAGTGAATGGACTTCTTGAAGGAAGTCATCTGGGGCAACACGATTGAGACCTGGCTGACGGGCGCGGGGGTCGCCCTGGGGACCGGCGCGGTCCTCTGGGCTCTCGCTCCGCGCGTGATTCGGCGTGCCACGACGTTCGCCCATTCGACGAACACGTACCTGGATGATGCCCTGGTCGCCGCCGCGAAGCGTACCCGAGGCTTCTTCTTCGCGGCGGCCGGCCTCTTCGCCGGGGCTCGCTATGTGGATCTTCCGCGAGCGATCGATGCGGTGTTTGCCGGCGTCCTGGCTTCGGCGATTCTGGTCCAGTTAGGCATGTGGCTGTCCGGGGGGTACCAATCTCTCCTGACGCACGTCCGGGACGACAGGTATCCCGACGATGCGGCGGTCGCCACGTCGTTCCATCTGATCCGATTGCTGGGCGTCGGTGTGATCTGGTTTCTCATCTTCGTTTTCGTTCTTCAGGCCTGGGGCGTCAACGTAACGGCGCTCATCACGGGACTGGGCATCGGGGGGATCGCGATCGCGCTGGCCGTCCAGAACATCCTGGCCGACCTGTTCGCCTCGCTGTCCATCATCTTCGACAAGCCGTTTGTCGTGGGGGACTACCTGACGATTGACGAGTACCGGGGAACGGTCGAAGAGATCGGGCTCAAGACCACGAAGCTGCGAAGCGTATCGGGCGAGCAGCTGGTGGTTTCCAACAGCGATCTCCTGCGGAGCCGCATTCGCAACTACGGTCGGATGGCCGAGAGGCGCGGTGACTTCAACTTCGGGATCGTGTACGAGACCGAGCCCGATGTGGTGGCGCGGATTCCTGGCTGGGTGCAGGAAATCATCGAAGCGCAGGAAATGACCCGGTTCGATCGGTGCCACTTCAAGAGCCTGGGCCAGTGGGCCCTGGAGTTCGAAACCGTGTACTACATGACGGTTCCCGACTACAAGGTGTTCATGGGAGTCCAGGAAGAGGTGAACCTGGCCCTGATGCGGAGGTTGGCCGACGCCCGGGTCGAGTTCGCCTACCCGACTCAGTTGCAGTATCAGCGCAGACTGGACGCCCCGGAACACGAGCTTGAGACGGTCCGTTGAGGATCACCCGCGGTTGACGCTTCCGATCGCCTCATATAAACTGCACGGCTGTTTTGGGAACGCGTGGACGACGTTGCGCACATAGCGAGGCAGACATGACGGAACTGTCAGCCACCGGCACGCCG
>JBATJK010000208.1:0-9235 GCA_049668445.1 Gemmatimonadota bacterium | reverse complement strand
GACCTGCCCGTGATGGAGCTCAAGACGATGGCCGAGCACATGGGGCTGATGCTGTTCGCGCCGCGCATGGGTGGGATCCTCCTGGCGGTGTTCGGCGGACTGGCGGCGCTCCTCGCGACGATCGGGCTGTACGGCGTCGTGGCCTACACGGCAGCGCGCCGCACCCGCGAGGTCGGGATTCGTGTGTCGATCGGCGCCAGCCCCTCGGACGTCATCCGCTTGATGATCGGGCAGGGGACCCTGCTGGTGGGCGTGGGCGCGGTGATCGGGCTCGTTCTGGCATTCGTGGCCACCCGTCCCCTGGGAAGCATGCTGTACGGGGTCGGCGTGTCGGATCCGCTGACCTTTGGCGGCGTGGCCCTGCTACTGTTGGGAGTGGGCATCGCAGCGACGCTCATCCCGGCGCTCCGGGCAGCGCGGCTCGATCCCGTGAAGGCGCTCAGGTACGAGTAGGCCGGGCTACCAGAGCAGGCTCAGGAGCTCGGACAGAAGCGAAATGACGACTCCGACCACGACCGAAACGGCAACCACGCGTTTCAGGCGCCCCTTTTCGCGCAGTACCGTCGCTTCGGCCACGTTGGTGCCGCACCTGGGACAGGTGGGGAAGTCGAGATAGCGACTCCAGGTGTAGTCGCATTCGAGGCAGCGGCGCATTTTGGAGAGCATGACCCAATATAGGGGCTCAGACGGGTCGGATCACGCCAGAAGTTGTATCACAGCCCACAGCAGTATGACTCCCAACGCCCCCACCACAGCCCAACGAGCGCACCGCAGCACCATCGTATTTCCAACCGTGCTGGCCGCAGCCAACACCCGGTGACACGTCGGACACGTGAGCGCAGCGTCGGAAACGACGCCGCCGCAGTCGGGACACTCTGTAAGGGGCATGTGGTCCTCCTGGGCCTGCAATTGAGTGACCAACTAACACACAAGCCTCCGGCGGGTGTCAATCCGTCAAACGCCCTCGTCGTGTCAAGTCCCTGACTCGACGCAGACTTCCGGGCTATTTTCCCCTCGGACTGTCACACCCCCTCCGTACTTTTCGAGTGAACCTGAGAATACCGGAGGTGCCATGACACATGCCGAGTCCACCGGAGTCCACCAGCCGCTGACGCCCTTGCTGAGCGTCGAGCCTGGCGCGTCCCAGCGCCACGAGAACCTCACCATATTCCCGCTCATCTCGGGCCTGCAGCCCGACCTTCCGTACCTTCTCCTGGGAGATGCGATTGCCTCAGGAGTGGTCTCGATCGGCGAAATCGGATCGGGGAGCGTGCCCAGCCTCGTCGCCTCGAATATGGGTGAAGTGGATGTTCTCATACTTGACGGAGAGCAGCTGATCGGGGCCAAGCAGAACCGCATCACGAACCGAACGATCATCCTGGAATCGATCACCGAGACCGCGATCCCCGTCTCCTGCATGGAGCAAGGACGGTGGCGGCACGTGACCGACGAGTTCCGGTCGCGTCCCAAGCCCCGGCACGCCCCGTCACGCGTTCGGAGGAAAGCCCGCGAGGTAGAGGCCGCATTCGCCGCATCGCCGATGCAGGCGAGCGCCAGCGTGCTGCACCAGGCGCAGAGTGCCGTCTGGCACGAAATCCGGGACGTCGGTGTGAGCATGGGCGTCAGTTCGGACACGGGCGCGATGGACGAGATCTACGATCGTCACAGCGAGAGCCTGGACGACTGGATCGCGCAGTTCCCGATCGAGGAGCGCCAGGTGGGCCTTCTCGCGTTTCTCGGCGGCCGCCCGCTGGGCATGGACGTCGTGGGCAGTGGTGCGCTCTACGCCCGCCTGCACGAGCGTTTCCTCGGCGGCTACTGTATGGATGCCCTGGCCGCGCGAGGGAACCGGAAACATGAGAATGGCGGGCCATCGCCCGCCGCCGCGGCGCGCTTCCTCGCGAAGGTCGGATCCACGACCCGGGGGAAGGCTCCCACCGTGGGAGCGGGCGCGTACCACCTCCTGTCCGGCCCCGCGATCGGGGCAGAGCTGACCGCCGTAGTGGATCACGAGGAGCGCCTGGTGCACCTGTCGGCGTTTCCCGGAAGTTCGCGAGCAGCCGGGCATGGCGCTGCCGGAGCAAGCGCGGAGGCGAACCCGATAGCCTCACCGAGCCGAAGGCGCGGCTGGGCAACGGAACGCGGCTCAGACGAGAGCTGAGGGCGGTGCACGGGCCCCGGGGTGTCCGGGGCACACCCCCCTGCTGTCACACCCCCCTCGTAAGCTTTCGGTAGATATTCGGGAGGCGGACGATTCCTGACACGCGGACCCCGAGCCCGCGTGCGACCGCCGCCCGCCATCAGCCACCAGGGTGGAGCCATGGACAGCCGTGCAGTACCTTCCCGTGCGCCCCGCACGACGCGTTCGCCTGGCCCCGCTCAACCCTCTTGCGGACAGTCTGATGACCGAGCCGAACGCCGTACCCCGACATCTCCTGAGCGTCTGGAACCCGTCGTACGCCGACGATGCGATGGACCGCCACCTGGAGGTCCTGCTTCGGTGGGCCGCCAGTGAGGCCCTGGGCGAAGTCGATGCCCCGGAGGTCTACGTGTGGTGGGCCAAGCTGCGCTCGCCCAACCGGGACGAGCCGCTGGCCCACAAGGCCGATGTACTGGCGCTGCAGGCTCAGATCGACGCCGGCGTAGAGACGCACCTGTACCTGACGGATTACCGCTCGCTGTATGCCGGCCACCTCGTGGAAGTCACCGATCGGGACGTTCCGGCGGGTGATCCCGCCGAACTCGACCACATGCCGTCCTACTATCGGGACAGGGAAGTGGATTGCTGGTTCCGGCTGGCGGACATCCGCCGCCTGATCGCGGGCGACGGCCCGGCGACCAACGAGGAGCTGAGGAGTCTGCTCAATGTGCGCTACCACCACCGTCCGGTGTCGATCTATGGGGGAATGATCGACCTTCCGCTGGTGGTCGAACGGCAGGACGGGGCCACGTGGTTCGCCGATTCGGAAGAGCTGACCGGGGGGCGCCGCTGGGTGGTGCGGGATTCCGAGCTCCGGGGCGAGACCGAGCGACTGTCCGCCGAACTCCGCGACAATCTCCTGGGGCAGGAGATCTGGGAGGCACTGCATCCAACCTCCCGTACCTTCCTCACGACGGGAGAGGCTGTATTCCGGTCCCGACGCGACGATCCGGGGTTCGACTTCTCTCCCACTGCCGTCGAGTACTGCAAGGCCATCGAGACCGAGCTCAACGCCGCCATCTTCCCGGCGCTTCAGCCGATCATGGCCCCCAAGCCGGCGCCGGAGCGACTGATCCAGGACGGGAAGTCAACCATCGATCTCGGCCGTTCGGTGCCGCGCCAGACGATCGGCTCCGTCCGGCACCTGCTGGTCCACCGGCCCGAAGTGAAACGCGCCGTGGAAGAGGCGTTCCCGGGCCGCGACGCCGCTTGGCTGGCAACCACGCTGGCCGACGAGCTCGAGCCCCTGCTCAAGCTGCGTAACCCCGCGGCGCACGACGAGCGGATCACTCGCGAGCGTATCGCGGAATGGCGTCAGCGCATCCTGGGGATCGGTTGTGAAGGCCTCCTGGTGAGGATCGTACGCATCAAGCTGGAGGGACGGGTCTGATGGTGGACCGGATTTCGAAGACGCAGCGCTGGCTCGATCTGATCGCGTTCCTCGTTGGGCGCAAAGTGCCCGTCGAGGTGGACCAGGTCATGGAGGCCGTCCCTGCCTACGCCGAGAAGTACTCCGAGGCGGACGAGACGGCGCGCCAGACCGTGCGCCGCATGTTCGAGCGCGACAAGGACGAACTGAAGAAGCTCGGGATCCCGATCGAGACCGTCGATCTGACGATCAACTACGGCACGGAAGCGGTGAAGGCCTACCGCATCTCGAACAGGGACTTCTACCTTCCGTACCTGAAGTTGATTTCCCCTGAAGCAACCGGGTCGGCGCCAGGGCCGCAGCCGCCGAAAACCGCTCAGATGCAGCTGTCCGCTCCTCAGGTGCGTATCGTGCATGATGCGCTGTCCCGCGTCTCCTGGATCCCGTCCTCTCCCCTGAAGCGCGAGGCCGACTCGGCCTTGAGAAAGCTGACCTTCGACCTGAGCGATTCGTTCCGGACGCCGGACTTCGCCCCCGTTCTATACGTGGACCGCCCGGGGGCCGGAGAGACCCGGGCACGGGTGCGCACGCTTTCCGACGCGCTCCTGGCCCGCAAGCGGGTGCGCTTCACGTATCACGGCATCCACCGTGGCGAGGATACCGAGCGTGACGTGGCGCCGTACGGTCTGCTGTTTCAGCGCGGCCACTGGTACCTCATCGGACACGACTCGACTCGGGAGGCGGTTCGCGTCTTTCGCATCGGGCGCATGGAGGAGCCGCGCGCCAACACCAAGGCTCCCAAGAACCCGGACTACGAGATTCCCGAGGGGTTCTCGCTCGACGAATACCGCGATCGGGATGCATGGGAGCTCGGATCGGAGGACGACGAGACGCTCGAGGCCCGGGTGCTGTTCGAGTTTCCGACCTCGCTGTGGGCGGATCGGAACGGATACGGGGCGCTCGAGGAGGAGCTGCCCGACGGATCCCAGGTGCGGACGTTCCAGGTTCGGCAGGTGAACCCGTTCCTGCGCTGGATCCTCAGCCTGGAGGGAAGGGCGCGCATCGCGGCGCCCACGGCCCTGGCCGCAGGACTGCGTTCCCTGGCCCGGGAGGTGCTGGCGGTGTACGAAGCCTCGGCCGCCGCCGTGTCCGCACGCGAGCCCGCGCCCGGAGGTTCAGATGCCTGACGTGGGAACGGCTGGCGAGCAGCTCGAGCGCCTCCTGTATCTGCTGCCCCTCGCGAGCCGGGAGGGCGGGGTACCGCTGACCGAAGCCGCGGAGCGACTGGGGGTGACGGTGGATACGCTCCAGCGCGACTTGGAAGAGATCACCTCACGTGCTTTCTACCACCCGGCGGGTGGGGCTGACGAGATCCAGATTTTACTAGAATCAAACCATCTTAAGATATATTCATACAAGAAGTTCGATAGGCCAACCCGGTTGTCGGGACGGGAAATGCTCTCGCTGGCCATCGGGCTCCGGGCGGCCGCCAGAGAGGCCGATAGGGAGGCATCGGCGGAGATTCTGGACCTCGCGCACCGGATCGAAATGGAGTTGACCGTCGCCTCGGCCCGGGGAGAAGACGATCTGTTCGAGATCGATGAGGGCGATCACGCGGGAGCGGCCATCCGGTCTCTGCTCAAGGACGCCGCCCGCTCGCGCACTCGTTGCCGCCTGCTGTACCTCAAGCCGAACGACCCTCAGCCCGAAGAGCGGGATGTGGATCCCTATTCCCTGGTCTACGGCTCGGGCAAGTGGTACGTGATCGGCTATTGTCACCTCCGGAAGGCCATTCGCGCCTTCCGGGTGGATCGGTTGCTCGAGGCCAGCGTCCTCCAGTTCGATTATGCCGTGCCGGAGGACTTTGATCCCGCCGCTTACGTGTCGGACGGACGGGTCTTCAGGTCGGAGTCAGACGCGGCCGTCCTCGTTCGCTACTCGCCGGCCGTGGCCTCCTGGGTCCGCGAACACGGTCCGGCCGAGGAACTGGACAGTGGCGGTGTAGCGGTGCGGTTCACGACCGCCGACCCCGCCTGGGTGGTGAGACACGTGCTGAGCTACGGTCCGGAGGCTGAAGTGGTGGAGCCGCCCGACGTCCGCGACATGGTCGTCGGGGCGGTCTCGACGCTGATCAGCGCGCCAGCCGCACCATGAGGTCCGATGCCACCTGGTTGAACACGGCTCGCAGCTGGGTCGCGTCCGGCGCGAAGTAGCTCTTCCCGGCCGGCTGGCTTCCGTCCGTCATCCCGTCCACGTTCGCCAGCTCCTGCAGGAACGCCTGGTTCGGCTGGAAGGCCGGGTCCGAATACGCGGTGTTGCCGAGGCCGATCGTGTACACGAGCACGTCCTCGCCGCGGATCTGGTTCGCCATCTGTCTGCCGATGTCGTGGTTCAGCGCGTCCGAAGCGATCGGCTGCGGCGCTCCCTGCTCGGACCACACGCTGCAGAAGGTGACGTTGCGACAGCCCGCCGCCGCAGGCATGCGATCCAGCGGCAGGGCGTCCGGGTTGTCGAAGTACCCGCCAAGATGTTGCGGGGGCAGCTCCTGTGACGTCGCCATGATGCGATCCCGGCCACCGATCGTGCCACGGAACGCCGTCGGGCGGCCGTCGGTGAAGAACACCACGACCTTGACCGAGCGCTCCCGCACGTCATCGCTGGTGATCTGCTGGTGAGCGAGCCTCAGTCCTTCTCCGTAGTTCGTCCACCCGGCCGAGGACATTCCGTTGATCTCGGTGGCCACTGCAGTCCGGAATCCATTTGCGATCTGGAACCGGTTGGCGGCGCGCGTCTGGAACGATACCAGCCCCAGCTGATCGATGTCGTCGTCGAAGTACTGGATGAACTCCTTGGCCGCCGTCTGGAGGTCGTCCCACGCTCCGACCGTCCCGAGCGAGCCCGACTGGTCGATCACGAGCACCAGGTCGACGGGGGGCACCGCGGCTACGGAACGTGCCCGCACGTTGATGTGGTCGATCCCCAGGAGGCGCATCAGGATGGTGGGCATCGTCTGCATGGCGCCCACCTCGAACGTGCTCTCACCCTGCTCGTCCGTGGACACGTTCATGTTCAGGGTAGCCCCGTTGATCGTGCTCCCCACGCCATTGGCGGCGGCCGCGGCCCTGGCCTGCTCCAATGCCACGGTCTCGCCGGAGCGCAGCGTGCGCGCGCCGGTGAGTGCCGCGGCGTCCACGGCCCTGACAAGACGGAGTCGGGTGAGGTATCCGCGGGCCGAGTCCACCGCCAGGCCCGTCATGCCGAGCATGAAGACCATGCCGGCGGCTACGAGCATGAGGACCGAGCCCCGGGAGTTGCGGACCATGCGGCCCATCGTATTGATCGACATCATCTTCTCCTCAGTCGCTCAGAAGACCGCGCGCTCGTAGAGCACGGGCGGGGTCACGGCCTGCAACAGGTTTCCCAGCGGAGTCACGGGGTCGTAGGTCAGGAAGACCTCGACCGCGTAGTGCGTGCTTCCCTCCGCGAATCCGGCCGTGGCGATCCACCTGGCCGCCGTCGAGTCCGCGGCGATGATTCGGGTCTTCTTGTCGTATCCGTCGGTCGATACCTGCGCCATGATTACGGGCTCACCACCCTGGACCACGAGGCGGCTCACGATCGCGCCGCCGTTAGCCGACATCTTCAGCGTCTCTCCATCCGCTACCACCGTCGTCAGGACTTCGCTCAGGGCGGTGCCGCGGGACGCGATGTTCGCGCCTTCCCGGCTCAACCCGGCCAGTCCATGCACCCGGTCGTAGGCGTTGGAGAATTCGACCATCCCGAGAAGGATGATCAGGATGATTGGAAGGGCCAGGGAGAACTCTACGAGCCCCTGCCCGCTGTCAGAGCGAAGAAGGCACTTGAGGCCGCGCAGCGGTCGCCGGCCGTCTGCCTTGATTTGTTCGCTGATCATCATCGTTCCGCCAGTCTCGAGTTCGTCTCTATTCCGTCAGGATCCCGAGGTGCCGTAGAACGGCTCATTCCGCATGGCGGCCGCTACCGAGAACCGCATAGCCGGCAGTACATCCATGAACCCCGGGAGGGAGTAGTCGTAAGTGTAGGTGAGCGTGATCCGAACCACGTCCTCGGGGCCACCACCGTCGGCCGGGTCGATGACGATCGATTCCGGTGTCACGGGGAGCGTGTAGGCGCGTTCGGTGACAATTCGACGAATCGACGACGCACGGTCCAGCTCGTCGCCGGACTCCGAGTCGGTCAGTTGGTTTCCGGTAACGGCGTAACGCGTGGCCTCGATGACGGCATGCCGCGCGGTGAGTCGTGTATGGAACATGCGGCCAAACTCGAAGATTGATGCGAACAGCACGAGCAGCATGGGGGTGACAATGGCCATCTCGATGAGCGCGCTGCCGCGTGTGCAGCGAACGGCGCGCGCCAGGCGTATCATGCTGCCGTGGCACCGTAGGTCGGGCTGTTGCCGCTTCCCGGGCTGTCCGTTCATCGCGTTCCCGCCTTCGGGTTCGGTGTCTCCAGCTGCGCTCCGTCCGACGGGGCGCGTGTTCGGTACCGGTAGAGGCACCGGGCATGCCAACTTCAGGGTCGAGCGGGTCATGAATGGGTGTAAGTGGCGGGGAATGTGCATCTTGCAGGTGGGTTGGTGCTGCTCGGGTGATGGCTACAGTCCGGGCCCCTGTTGTGCGGCGCCTACACCTTGAGCCTCAACCCACGGACTCCTCTCGCGCCCCTCAGCGGTCCTCTCTAGCCAGGCGAACGAAAAAGCCAAGAGTTATGCACCTTTCCGGGCCCCTGGCGTGCCGTATCCGTGGAGTCGCGGAATGTGTTGAGGTGGTGCGACAGGGGGTGTGTCGGGAGCGCAGGAGTCCCCGAACGTCGGCTCAATACGGGGCCTGGACAGGCAGATTCAACGACGCGCGCCTGCCAGGGGCTCATGCAGTTCCAGCACCGGCCCGAGGTCCAGAAGGAGCCATGCGGGTGCTGGAACCCGTGGCGGGCGGGCCGGAGTCCCGTTCGCCTCTGCGTCGGCATCGACCCGGACCAGGGATCCGGGGATCGCCCGGTCCTCGCCTGCCGCCGTCGCCTCGAACACCGCAGGTGGGACGACGTCCTCGACATCCTCCACGGCAACGGGCTGTCCGAGGTCCCGTCTCTTTTCAGCCTCGGCCACCTTCCCGTAGCAGATACCGAAATGCGCCGTGTTGGAGACCAGGCAGAAATCGGCGTACGCCACTCCGATGAGCACGATTACGATCAGCATGATTACCAGCATGACAGCCTAACCTCTGGGTTGGAGCGCCAATTCTATGCTGCTTCCCGGCTGTCACTCTGCCGTCACGCCGGATGACCGGGCTCCGCGGGTCGGTCCCGCCCGTTCCCGCCGCCAAATCGGAACCATGTTTCCCAATCTGCAACGGATTGCCGGAATCCCGGACCGGCGTTGTCTCGTAACCGCATACTCTGCAGTGGTTTGAGGTGTGGCACGCCTCTGGCGAGTCGTTCGGCAGAGCGTCAGGCCGCCCCACGCCGGCCACCACCGCGAGTACGGAGGGCCCGCAGTGCACGCTCCGAACTGAAGCCGTTCCCAGTAACGCCTCCCGTACGGGAGCGCTGAGCTTGGACGCGGCTGGGATTCGTCGAGCAATGGGACGATGAACAGACGTGTTCCTTGCCGTGCGGGAGGCACCACTTCG
>JBATJK010000207.1:0-9014 GCA_049668445.1 Gemmatimonadota bacterium | reverse complement strand
CCACCAACCCGGGCACCCCCAGGCAGCGAGAAGAGCGGAGCGAGTGGGGCGAGATCGAGACCCGTCCGCTGTTGGACGGCTCTGACGATCGCGGACCGGGACTGTACTTCACGGAAATGTGGGACGACTCCGGCGCCGATGTCCTGGAGCGTTTCCAGAGCGACAGCCCGGAGTGGAATCGCATGGCCGAGACCACGGTCGGCAGTGTTATGACGATCGCCGTGGTATCACTACCGCCGGAAGCCGCCGTCCAGGAGGCGGCCCGCATCATGGTGCCGGCGGGCGTGCACCGCATTCTCGTCGTCGATGCCGCCGGGGAGCTGGTGGGCCTGGTCAGCTCGTCCGACATCGTACGGGCCGTCGCTGAGCGAGGCCTGGGTTAGAGGTGAGCCGGGCCGCATTGCCCGGCCGCACCCGCCGCTCGCGTTCCGCCCTCGCGCCAGGAATTCAGAACGCTGACACGACCCCGATCGCCAACCGGGCCCCTTCCCGCTCGATGTCCCAGGCCACCTCGCCCGTGAACCGGATGTTCCGCCACACCAGGTAGGACGCGTCCAGCGCGAGAGCGTTGTACTTCTGGACGAACACCTGCTCGTTGATTCGCAGTGAAACGATGGGGTCGCTGGCGTCAATCCAGTTCCACAAACCGGCGACGTACCAGCGACCGTTCACACCCGTGGGCCACCAGATCACTTCGGCGAGCACGGAATTGGCCCACGTGTCGGTCGGCGCGCCCGACGTGTCGAAGAAGGGCCGGGTGTCCTGTCGTCTCAGGTACTGGAGGTTCAACTCGCCCCAGTTCCAGAGCGCGAGCGAGGCGTCGGGCCCGAACCACACGATTTCGTTGCTGACGCTGTTGGCGTCTTCCTTTCCGTACAGCCCGAACACCCCCAGTCTCAGCTTGCCCAGCGAGTGCGAATAGCGGGCGAACAGGTTCTTGCTGTTGTCACGGTCGTACGCCCGGGTCTCCGATGCTTCGCGCAATCCCTGGCCGTTCACGATGCCCAGCGTCCAGTCGCCGTTCTTCCACGGAGAGAACGGCACCATGACGCCCCGGTCGTAGGTGAGGTCGGCCCTCGCGTCGCCCATCCGGATCCGATACAGCATGTAGTCCTCGAACTCCAGCCGGAGCTCGCGCTTGAACATTGGATCCGACACCTGGAACTGGCCCGCCATCACGCTGACGCCGCTTCCTCCGATGTCCGTGAACTGCAGGTAGGCGTCTTCGAGCCCCGCGATCTCCCCCCGCTCGCTGAGAAAGAAATAGACGTAGTAGCTGATCTTGTTCGCGATCGGACCACCCGACAGCAGCTTGATGCCCCACGGAAACGACAGGTCGTTGCTAACGGCGTCACTGTCGCCGAGCGTGTTGGCCTGCGCGTATCCGTCGAACCGAATGGCCAGCGGAACGTCCTTCATGAGTCGGAGCATCGGGTCGCCGGTGTCGATCGTATCGCGCGGTTCTTCCTCTACCGCGATCTCAAAGCCATTGCCCGCGAACGTGTTCCCGAACTCGGTCAGCCGGGGAATGGGTGCGTGGCACACGCTGCAACTGAACTTGTACTTCCGCGCGAAGGCCGGGATCTCGACGTTGCCTTCCGCGAAAGACAGGCGCTCGGTTTCGGGCTCGGTCGCCTCCAGGGTGTGCGCGGGAGTCGCGAGGAGGACGAGAAGAATCAGGCAGGTCACGCGGGACAGGACGGCCATCGGGCGCCTCCAGGTGGTGCGGGCGGGCTGATCCGGACTCTTCTGATGACCGCAAACCGTATACCTTCGACCGGGCGAGGCTCGGGCGGGCGCGCACTCCACAACCCTATGTCAAAACGTGAGTTACCGGCGAGCTACGACTGTACTGCCGGCGGATGGCGCGAGGAGCAAGTGACGATGTGACCCGGTAGGTGACGTTCCGCTACCGACGGACCGGATGAACAGCGGGGCGGACCACGCGTGGTGGCCCGCCCCGGTTGGAGTTGTGGTGCTGCCTGGTGCAGGTGTCAGCGACCCGTGACCGGGGTGTAATCCCTGGTGTCGTAGCCCTCGTACACCTGCCGCGGCCGTGCGATTCTCTGGTCGCCATCCATCAGCATCTCGTTCCACTGGGCCAGCCAGCCGGCCGTCCGCGGGATCGCGAACAGGACCGGGAACATGGCCACCGGGAAGCCGAGCGCCTGGTAGATGATCCCCGAGTAGAAGTCGACGTTCGGATACAGGTTCCGCTTCACGAAGTAATCATCCTCGAGGGCAATCCGCTCGAGCTCGATCGCAATGTCGAGCATCGGGTTGGTGCCCGTGACCTTGAATACCTCGGGCGCCAGCTCGCGCAGGATCCTCGCGCGCGGGTCGTAGTTCTTGTACACCCGGTGGCCAAAGCCCATGAGCCGGAAGTCTCCGGCCTTCACCCGCTTGATGTAGTCCGGAATCTGATCCACGTCGCCGATCTCACGCAGCATGCGGAGCACCATCTCGTTCGCCCCGCCGTGCAGCGGGCCGTACAGCGCCGCGGCGGCAGCCGAGAGTGCGCAATACGGGTCGGAGTGCGAGCTCCCCACGGCGCGCATGGCGTTGGCGCTGCAGTTCTGCTCGTGATCCACGTGCAGGATGAACAGGACGTCGAGCACCTTCTCGAGGATCGGATTCGGCTCGTACTTCAGCTCGGTCGTCTTGTACATCATGTTGAGGAAATTGCCGGTGTAGCTCAGGTCGTTGTCCGGGTAAACGTAGGGCAGTCCTCGGCTGTGCCGGTACGTGAACGCCGCGATCGTGCCGACCTTGGCCACCAGGCGGTGGATCTGCTTCAGGCGGACCTCAGGATCCTCGATGTTCCTCGCTTCCGGATAGAACGTCGAGAGCGCGGCCAGCGAGCTGACGAAGATGCCCATCGGGTGGGCGTCATGCCGGAACGCGGCCATCAGCTGCTTGAGGTCCTCGTGCACGAATGTGTGATGCTTCACCTCGTACACCCAGCGGTCCAGCTCGTCACTGGTCGGCAGCTCCCCGAATAGGGACAGGTACGCCACCTCGAGGTAGTTGCTGTTCTCGGCCAGCTGCTCGATCGGGTACCCGCGATACCTGAGGATCCCCTTCTCTCCGTCGATGAATGTCACGGAGCTCTTGCAGGAGGCTGTGTTCGTGAACCCCGGATCGTAGCACAGCATCCCGAAGTCGGTGTCGCTCGCCTTGACCTTGCGAAGCTCCTTCGCCGGAATCGCTGCGCCGTACTCCGGGTACGTCCCGTACATGATCGGGAGTTCGTACCGCTTCTCCGTACGGTTGTCGATGATGGTGAGAGTGTCGGTCATCGGTTGGTCTCCTGTGATTTCTTTGCCTGCAGGCGCAGTCGCGGATTCTGGCATCGGAACTTCTCCCGGGGGAGTCTTGATTCCCCCCTTGCAGTGACTCGAGCGGCGTGGCCGCCCGAGGGAAGGTGCGGAGTCGATCGCTGCGTCGGCCGGGGTCCCGTGAGGGGGCGGACCTGCCGATCTGGAAAGAACAGAAATCGAATCCCAAAAGCGGTCCAGACGTAAATAACACGTGCAATTCCGGGACCATCGAAAGTCGCCGACGCACGGCACGTCCCCGCTCCCTTCCGCCGCGAGCCAGGCGCCGTCGTGCCCGGGACTCACACCTCTAACACTATGCCTGTAAACAAGTTCCACTCACGGGTGTTTGGGGCGCTGTCGCCCGTCCCCGGTGGCGGCTCGTCGGGACCATTTACCGGTGCCCCCGGTGCTCGTACCATTTGGGACAAAGTGGCGGAACCGCCCACGACCTGTGCCGGACACAATGGCGCACCCGGCCCGCTCGGCGCGCGTCGCATCGATGCGCTCGTGTCGTCAGATCAGCCTCAACAGCCGCGGATGGAGACCCCGAATGGCAACTCTCGAGCAACGGATCGCAGCGGCGCGGGGAGACCTCGCATGTGACCTCGTCTTGCGCGGCGGCAAGCTCGTCGACGTGTTGGCGGGAGAGATCTACGAGGCTGACGTTGCCGTCTTCGACGGGCAGGTGATCGGCATCGGAGAGGACTACGCAGGCGAGGCGGAACTGGACTGCCGGGACCGGTGGATCGCTCCCGCCTTTATCGACGGTCACATGCACGTGGAGAGCAGCCTGGTCACGCTCCCTGAATTCGCGCGGGCGGTCCTTCCGAGAGGCACGGCAACCGTCGTTCTGGATCCGCACGAGATCGCGAACGTCCATGGCGCCGAGGGGATTCGCTACATACTTGACAGCCGGCGGGGACTTCCCCTCCGGGCGTTCGTCATGGCGTCGTCCTGCGTCCCTGCCACGCACATGGAAACCGCGGGGGCCGAGTTGTCCGTCGCCGACCTGGTCGAACTCCTGGAGGAAGACGGAGTGATCGGACTGGCGGAGATGATGAACTTCCCGGGCGTGGTGTACGGAGATCCGGGAGTCCTTGCCAAGCTGGAAGCCGCGCGAGAGCGGGGTGTGATCATCGACGGACACGCGCCCGGTCTGGCGGGACGCCACCTCAACGCCTACGCGATCGGCGGCCCCGGTAGCGATCACGAATGCACGACGCTGGAAGAGGCGAATGAGAAGTTGAGGCGGGGTCTCCGAATCATGGTTCGCGAGGCCAGCACCGCGCGGAATCTGGAGACGCTCCTTCCCCTGATCGACGAACGCAACGAGAGGCGGTGCTGTTTCGTGACCGACGACCGGCATCCGTCCGACCTCATCGCCGAGGGTCACATCGACCACTGCGTGCGCAAGGCGATCTCGCTCGGCCTCGACCCGATGATCGCGTGGCGGATGGCCACCCAGAATCCGGCCGAGTGGTTCGGGTTGGACCGGATCGGCCTGGGGGCCATCGCCCCTGGACGACGGGCCGACCTCCTGGTACTTGCGGACCTGGATTCCGTCGCGATCGAGAAGGTGTTCGTTGACGGCCAGCTCATAGCGACCGACGGCCGACTCGAGGTCGAGCTTCCGGAGGCGCCAACCACGCTCCCGCCGAGCGTGCACGTGGACCTGGACCGGTTTTCAGGTTTCGCCATACCTGCGGAAGGCGAGGAGATCCGGGTTATCGAGGTGATCCCCGGCCAGATCGTCACCGGCCACGCAACGGCAATGGCCAGCGTTCGAGACGGCGAGGCGGTGGCCGATCCGGAGCGGGACCTGTGCAAGATCGCGGTCGTGGAGCGGCACGGGCGGCGGGGATCCGTGGGACTCGGTTTCGTCCGCGGGTTCGGCCTCGGGTCGGGCGCCATCGCGAGCTCGGTGGGGCACGACTCGCACAACATCGTCATCGCGGGCGCAGACGACCCGTCGATGTGGCGGGCGCTCGAGGAAGTCGTGGGCCTGGGCGGAGGGCTCGTGGTCAGCTCGGCGACCGAGGTACTGGCTTCTCTGGCCCTCCCGATAGCCGGACTGATGAGCGACCTCTCTCTGCAGGAAGTCCGGTCAGCGCTGGATCGTCTTCACGCGGCGTATCACGATCTGGGAGGCGGCCTCGACGATGCCTTCATGAGCCTGTCTTTCCTGGCCCTTCCCGTAATCCCTTCCCTCAAGATCACGGACCACGGACTGGTGGACGTGGAACGCTTCGAGGTCGTGCCGCTGTGGGTCTGAAGTCCCGGAAACAAGGCCGCGGCTGATTCGACAAGGCCGGACCGGATGCAGAAAGCGGGGCAGCCCGAATGGGCCGCCCCGCTTTCGTTGAACGGTTGAGCGTTTGATAATTACGGCGCTGGCGCCACCATTCCCAGGCTCTCCATCTGGTCCGCGCTCAGCGGAGTCATCCAGAAGTCCAGCACCTGGATCGTGTCGGCTCCGGCCTTCAGGAACGTCCACGTGGTCCCGCCGTCGGCCGTCGTCGCGAAGTCGAACTTGAGCGACGTCAGATAGTCTTCAGGCATGGGAATCACGCCAGTCGGGTACACCAGGTTGCTGGTGCCGGCGTCCCACTTGGCCACGTCGATAATGCCCTCGGCGTTGTACTGAATGATCGCCGGATTCGTGCCACCTATGTTGTTGTGGCAGGAACTGCACTCACGGCCCGCGCCGATCGTGTGCGGCGTGTAGAACCCGAACGCCACGAAGGTGTCATCGAGGTATTCGACGCTCTGGTAGTTGACCGGGTAGACCTCGGTCTCGCCCGAGCCGTCCCTCTTGAGCCGGTTTCCGAGCCACAGCTGATTGTCGGACGGAGGCGTCAGGAAGAACTTGCCCGTGATCGGCGGCACCTGGGCCTCGAAGTGGCAGTTGTTGCAGGTCACCGAACTCTGGGCATGGCACGAAGCGCAGGCCACCGCTCCGCCGTGCGGATCACCGGCGGGGTGGACGAAACCGGCATCCGCGTCGTGACAGTTCGTGCACGCGGCCTTGATCGCACCGATGTCCATCAGGCCGTCGTACTGGTTGCCGTCGCCGTGCACGTCCTCGAGTCCATGGCAGTCATCGCACTCGAAGCCCATGTCACGGTGCACGTCGCTCCACCCGCGAACCACCTCGAGATTCTGCCGGCTGTGGCAGCCCATGCAGACGCCGGTACCCCAGCTCGTATCGACCTCGTCTCCGAGCTGCGGGTCGGTTGTGTCATGGCAACGGTCGCAAGAGCGCCCGCTCACTGGCGGGAGGCCAGAGGTGGTGCTGTGGCAGCCGATGCAGGCCAGTTCGGCGTACGCGACGCCCGTGTATTCCTCGAAGCCACGGTTCGGAACTGCGTCGTAGAAGGTCGTCTTCCCAGCGCCCGTCTCGTGCAGGCTGAGCGGGAAGTTCTCGTCCCACGGGAAGAAGTTCGTGGTGACGTCCTCTTCGTTGCTCGCCGCTTCGCCCTCGTCGTTGATGGCGTACACGGTGGCGGCGTAGGTCACGCCGTCTTCGAGCCCGTCGTCGAGGTTCGTGAACACGGCGACCGTCGTTCCGGCAGCCAGGTCATCCTTGACCAGGTCCGCCGTACCGCCGACCAGCTCCGCCCGGTAGGAGGTCGCAAGCGCCGACTCGTCCCAGGTCAAGGTGACTTCGTCGGCCGCGGTCTCGGCCGCGAGCGTGACGGCCGCGGGGGCTCCCGGACAGTCCACGTCGAACTGCGTGTTGGTCGTCAGGCCGGCGGTCACGGGCACGTCGCGCGGATTGTCGCCCGCCACGGTGCAGTTGGCCGCGACGTTCGTCAGACCGACCGAGTAGGTAGCGACCGCGAGGTCCGGTACGATCAGTACCTCGTTGACGCCGATGTTCCCAGCGACGTTACCGTCGACGGTGAGGGCGTAGCCGTCAGCGTCGGGGTTGTCGCCCGTCGTGACCGTGGTCACGCCGATGGCGCCCGTCGTCGGCGGGGCCGGATCGTCGTCGCCGCACCCTGCCGCAACGACACCGGCGAGCGCCACGACGAAACCCGCCGCCAGCATCCTCCGAATTCGCTCATTGATCCACATAGCGCGCTCTCCGAATTGGTTGTGGCGGGGGTCCTGTGCATTTATCCGAGCGCGCGCCGCTCCCGCCCAGGCGTTCGGTCGCTCGATGACAAATCAATTGCCGATTCTCTCTGCAATGACCGTGCCGCTTGTGAAATCTGTAACTAGTTGAAATTAATGAATTTAGGTACTAAAGTACCCATAAACTCCGTAATAATGCGGAATTACGCCATCACCCGTAATTCCGACTACTCGGTGAAAGGGCGTAGAGCCCGGAATTCCGGGCTCCAGAGAGTCCGCCTGGCGCTCAATCCCGCGATCGGAATGGGCGTTTCAGGAACCCGTGTGACAGAATTACTCAACCAGGTACGGGAGCGGGTCCTGGAGGCAGAAGTGCGGGGACAGTGTGACGAAGTATCGCAGGTGTGGAATGTGCCCGGCGCCGTACACCACGAACACCCGATCCCCGGGCTCGCTGATGCGGTGGAGGTTGGAGAAGATCTTCAGGTTGCGCTCGTACCAGGTGGCCACGAAATCGGCACCGCCGTAGTCGTCCCCGGCGACCAGGGGAAGGAAGAACTCGAGGTATCCGCGATCGGCCCACTCGATGGCTTCGGGTGTATTGATCCGGTACAGCATCTCTCCCACGGTGCCCTCGGAGAGCCACTTGGCCATGGAGGCCATGGCCCACTCGCCGTACTCCTCGAGCCCGGCCATGTACCGGCCCAGTTCGGGGCGCGCCTCGAGCACCGACTGGAGCCTGTCGTCAGGCAGGCCGATCTTCACGTCGACCGGGTACACCGTCTCATGCCCCATCGCCGCGGCGAGCCGGAACCCGATCTGCTCTTCCTCCTGCCGGGACAACTCCTGCTCACCGGCCAGGTATGCCTGGTACCGAACGGTCGAAACCGTGTCGCCCCACCGGGACTCGATGGCCACCCGCGTCGGCGCGAAGGAGGACAGCCGCTCAACGACGCTGAGGATCTGCTCCTGGCGGGCAGGCGCGAGCACGTCGTCGACCTCAAGGTTGAACCGATCGGCACCCGGATTCGACATGTGGTAGCTGCCGAGCAGGAGCACGGCCACCCGCGTGTCCCCCGCCACGCACTCGGCCGGCACCAACTCCGGGATGACTCCGGGCACTCGCTCCTGCGCGGACAGGGCGCAGACGGACCCTGCCAGCGTCAACGCCGCCAGCAGCAGGGAATGTGCGGTGCCTACCAAGTGTCGAGCTCGCATCGGTTCGTCCCGGTTCAAGTCGTCAGTCCTCGAGCAGGGTCAGCAAACGCTCCGGCGGCCGGCCTAGGACGGCCCTCTTCCCCACTATACCGATGGGGCGCTCCAGCAGTGTAGGGTGCGACGCCATCAACGCGATCAGCTGGACGTCGGCTTCCGTACCGTTCAGTTCCAGTTCCCGGTAAGCGCGGTCACGCCTTCGCAGGACCCCGGCAGGCGCCACCTCGAGCATCGCGAGGACCGACCGGATCTCGGCCTCCGAAAGCGGGTCCTTCTTGTAGTCGCGGTACTCGTACTCGACACCGTTCTCCTCCAGCAAGGCGACCGCCTTGCGGCAGGTTCCTCAGGTGCGGGTACAGATCAGCTTCAGCATGCGGCCTCCACATTCTCGAGGACGAGTTC
>JBATJK010000206.1:0-43363 GCA_049668445.1 Gemmatimonadota bacterium | reverse complement strand
CCCCGCTTCGTGTTGGGCCTTTCGGCCGTCAGGAGACTAGAACAGCTTCGGACCGTGCTCGTAGCGCACCATGAGCTGCAGCTGCCACGAGTTCCGGTTGTCACCGTTGTTGACGAACGTGTCTTCGGGATCAGGTCCGCTGTACGTGAACAGGGGACCACCCACGTCCTGCTGGTTCAGGCGCACGACGGTCTGCGAGGAAAACACGCCGCCGCCGGCCGTCTTGATGATTCCCCAGTCGCTGTTCAGCAGGTTGAGGAAGTTGAACAGGCCGAGGCTGATGGAGAACCGGTTGTTGCCGGCGATAGCCGGGAATCCCTGCGTCACCATCAGGTCCATGAAGTTCTGCCACGGGTTGCGGCAACTGTTTCGCGTCATGAGGCTCCCACGCTGATCGTTCAGGCAGGAGTTCGCGGCGATCAGGGCGTCGTATTCCACCGCGTCCGCCGAACTTTCCCAACTCATCAGCGGATCGCTTGGTCCCGTGATTACGTACACGGGGTCGTTCCCGACGATGCCATCCGCGTTCAGGTCGCCCCGGCCGCTGGAACCGCCGGTGATGTACGTGTACGACGTGCCCGAATAGCCGATGTAGATCAGAGAGATCTGCGTCGGCCAGTTCTCCCACGGGAACTCGTACGTCCCTGACATCGTGACCTTGTGCGGTCGGTCGAAGTCCGAGATCTGGGCGTTGTCGACCAGCTGGTCGCCCGCGTTCATGCGCCCGAACCGCCAGTTCGAAGTGGCCCGGCTCGAGGTGAAGCTCTGCACGTCGTACGCCCGCGAGAACGTGTAGGCGCCGGTCAAGCGAAGGTTCTCACCAACGAACTTCTGCACGCCGGCCGTCAGATTGTACGAGTAGTTCTCGCTCGTGTTGCGGAGCTCGAACACGCCCGTGCTGCCCGTTCCGTACACGCTCGAACGGAAGTAGTTGGGCAGGGAGCGTCCGGTGCTGAGCTGCTGCCCATACAGCACGCGGCCCGTGTTCGGATCGGTGGCGAAGGCGCTGCCCGATCCATCGGCACCGAGGTTCCGGTTGACGATGAAGTAGTCGTTGATGCCCTTGTTGAAGATCCCTTCCAGGGTGAGAAGGAAGTCTGACGGCAGCCGCCGGTCATAGGCCAGGTTGGCCCGCATGACCTGCGGATACTTGGTGCCGTCCGCGATCAGGTCGATCTCGCCCAGGAACTCGCCGTCGCCAATCCCGACCGTCGGGTTGCCGGCGGCGTCCACGCAGTTCAGCGTCTGGCCGAACGGATCGGCGCTGAACGCCGGGACGAGGCCGTTCGGGTTGTTCGTGCCGCACTGCAGAATCCCGATGCCCGTGCCGTTGTTGCTGTAGGCGTTCGACATCCATACGTACGCCGGGTTGCCGGTGAACATCCCGATGCCGCCACGCAGCTGCTGCGTCTGCTCGGAGTTGATGTCCCAGTTGAACCCGACGCGCGGGTTCCACAGAACCTGGCCGGACGGGACGCTGGGATCGTCGAAGTCCGTGACGGCCTGAGCCCCGTAGGTCGGCTGGTCGAAGAACACGGGAATGTCCACCCGCAGGCCGAGCGTGAGCGCGAACGAGGGCGAGACCTGCCACTGGTCCTGCGCATACAGGCCGAACTGGGCGCTGCTGAACTCGGCCGGCAGCACCGGGCCGCCCGTCAGCTGGCCGCTGACGATGTACGCCGAGGCGTCGGCGTTCCCGCCAGACTGGAAGTCGGCGAGGTTCTCGAAGGTATACACGCCGAACGACGACTGCGCGAACAGGTTCGTCAGGCTGTAGAACTCGTTCCGCGTCCCGATTGTGAACGTGTGGTTGCCCTTGGGGGCGAACGTGAAATTGTCCGTGAACTCCAGGATGTCCTGGTCCAGGCGGTTCCCCTGTGAGAACTGCTCGGAGCCGGTGCGGATCTGGTAGTCATCCCCGGAACCGTTCGCGAAGCCATCCACCGTCACCTGCGGCGCCGCCTCGTTCGGGTCGCGTTCGTCGCGGATCCGGTTGTAACTGATCCGGAACTCGTTCGCGTTGCCGTTCGAGAAGTTTGTGAACCACTGCAGGGACGGATTGTGGGTCTTGTTGGTGAACTGGTAGCCGTTGTTCTCGTACCGGAACGCCGGGTTGCTGGTCGACGTCGTACGGTTGAACACGTCCAGTCCGGCCTGGTTGTAGCTGTAGCGGAACACCAGGCGGTTGTTGTCGCCGAGGCTCCAGTCGGCGCGAAGCGTGAGGTTGGTGAGCGGGTTGTCGTTCGTGACCGCGGCCCCAGATCCGGCGGCCATGCCGTACGAGCCCAGGACGGCGTTCATCGCGTCGATGTCCGACTGCTCAGGGCGCACCCCGCTGGTGCTCGACGGGGCACCGATGTACGGGCCCGTGGCAGGCGTCGAAGCCCGCTGGAACTCGAGGTTGGCGAAGAAGAAGGCCTCGTCACGCACGATCGGACCGCCGATCGAGCCACCGAACTGGAAGTTCTTGAACTCGGAGTCGCTGAGCGGATCACCCGCCAGGTCCTGGTTCCGGAATTGGCCGAACGCATCCCCGAACCACTGGTTGCTGCCGCTCTTGGTGATCGCGTTGAGCAGAGCGCCGGTGAAGTTCCCCTGCCTCACATCGTACGGGGCGAGCATCACCTGGAACTCCTTGATGGCTCCGGCTCCAATCGGCTTTCCGGCCGCCTGCCCGCCGGCAGTGCCCGTCGCGCCAAGACCGAACCGGTCGTTCACCGTCGAGCCGTCGATCTGGATCGTGTTGTACCGGTTGTTCTGACCTACCACGCTGAGGCCGGCCCCGGCGTTCGCGTCGGTTGCCACGATCTGCGGCGTCAGGCGGGCCAGGGTTGAGAACCGGCGGTCGAGATTCGGAAGATCCGTGATTTGCTGCTCGTTGATCGTCGTCGAGGTACCGGTGTTCGTCGGCGAGAATTCCGCCGACATCTGGTCCGCCTGGACCACCAGGGCTTCCAGTTCGACGGCCGTCTGCTCCAGGCTCACGTCGACGCGCGACGATTGTCCGAGGCCGATCGCGACGTTGCCACGGGTTTCGGCTCGGTACCCGATCAGGCTGATCTGGGCCGAGTATATGCCCGGCTGCAGCCCCTGGAGGTTGAACACGCCGCGCTCGTTGGTGATACCAGTGACCCGGAAGCCGGTGGCCTCGTAGGTGAGCACGATGCTGGCGTTGGCCAGCGGCATGCCGTTCTGATCGGTGACCGTGCCGCCCGCGGCGCCCGTCGTCACGCTCTGCGCGTGACCGAGCGACGTAAAGGCGACGAGACCGATGAGAGCCAGCACGGCTGGCAGAATCCGACGCGGTTTGGGTCTCATGAGCCCAATGCTCCTGTCTGAAGATGGGTAAGGCGAGCGTATACTCCAGGCGGCCAGGGAGTGGCCGCGCAGAGCGGACCTCGAACGTTGGAAGGACCCTGTCTCTCCGCGGACATGCAGTCTCTCAGAAAGTAACCGCAGGTGATCAAGGATAGTGACATTAGTAACAGGCCCCGGTCGCGCTCGCAAGAGCACATAAAGCACGTCTTTTAATCGCCTTAGCTGAGTCGTATCTCGGGCCGAATACGTGCCGCCAGCGCTATTCGCGGGCCCCCATCTATTGCGAGGGCGTCCCGCCCGGAATCAGTCCGCGAACGACCGGACTTCACCCTCGACTTCCGCCAGCAGGGCCAGCTTCTCATGGCGCGGAAGAAACGCGCTTCGGAAGCCATTCAGGACCAGTTCGACCAGTTCGTGATCGGAGAAGCCGAGGTGCTCCGCCGCTCGCGCGTACTCCTCGGTCATAGTCGTGCCGCTCATCAGCCGGTTGTCCGTGTGCAGGCTGACCATGAGGCCATCGTCCAAGTACCCGCGCACCGGGTGCGTCTCGAAGCTCTCGACCGCATGCGTCTGGACGTTGCTCGTCAGGCAGACTTCGATCGGCACCTGGTGATCGTTGACATAGGCCCGCAGGTCGGGGTCCTCGTGCAGGCGCGTTCCGTGCCCGATGCGGTTCGCGCCGCAGCGGTGCAGGGCCTCGGCGATCGACTCCGCTCCCGCGGCCTCCCCGGCGTGAATGGTGACGTTCAGGTTGGCCTCGCGGGCCACTTGAAAGGCCTCGGCGTGATCGGTCGGCGGGTTTCCGGCTTCACCGCCGGCCAGGTCGAACGCCACGACGCCACGGCCCTTGAAGTCCACCGCGAGCTCGGCCAACCGCACTGAAGTTCCGGGCGGCAGGTTCCTGATGCCGCAGATGATGAGGTTGGACTTCACCCCGAGGTCCGCCTCCGCCTGCCGGACACCGCGAAGCGGGGCTTCCACGGCCTCCTCCAGCGTCAGATCGCCCTGCTGGTGCAGGATCGGCGAGTACCGAATCTCCAGGTATCGCACGTTCTCCGCCGCCGCGTCCTCGCACAGTTCCCGGGCGGTCCGTTCGAGCGACTCTGCCGTCTGCATGACGGACAGCGTCAGATCGAACCGCTTCAGGTAGTCCACCAGATTCTGGCCATCCTGAACGAACAGATAGTCGTACAGCGACTCTTCGTTGTTGTAGGGAAGGGTGACGCCTGCGTCCTCCGCCAGCTCCAGGATCGTGGAAGGACGCAGGGAACCGTCGAGATGAAGGTGTAGCTCGGCCTTTGGCACCTCGCGCAGACGGCTTCGGAGGTCGCTCTGCTTCGAGTCGGTCACGCGCCCCCCTCCATTCCCGCGGCCGCCTCCTCGAGTGCAGCGTGCGCCGCCGCCAGCCGGGCCACCGGCACGCGGAACGGGGAACAGGACACGTAGTTCATGCCGAGAGAGTGGCAGAACATGACCGAAGGCGGGTCACCTCCGTGCTCGCCGCAGATGCCGACCTTCAGCCCCGGCCGCGCAGCTCGGCCCTCCTCGACCGCCAGGCGCATCAGGCGGCCGACCCCTGCCGTGTCGATCGATTGGAACGGGTCTCGCTCGTACACGCCCGCCTCCACGTACAGGGGCAGGAAGTTGCCGGCGTCGTCCCGCGAGAGCCCCAGCGTGGTCTGGGTGAGGTCGTTGGTCCCGAAGGAGAAGAACTCCGCCCTTGCCGCGATGTCACCCGCCGTGAGGCAGGCCCGCGGGAGTTCGATCATCGTGCCGACCAGGTAGTCCACCTTCCGGTCCTGTTCGGCAAATACCTCGCGAGCCGTGGCATCGACGATCGCTCGCTGGTTCTCCAGCTCGTCCTCGTGTCCGACGAGAGGCACCATGATCTCGGGAAGGACCTCGACCCCCGCGCCGGCCACCTCGAGCGCGGCCTCGATGATGGCCCGGGCCTGCATGGCGGTGATCTCAGGGTGCGAGTAGCCCAACCGGCAACCACGGTGACCCAGCATCGGGTTGGCCTCGTGCAGTCGGGCCACCGCGGCCTCGATCTCGGCGGCGGACCTGCCCAGCCCCGCCGCGAGGCGACCCACTTCGTCGGCCTCGGTGGGGAGGAACTCGTGCAGCGGCGGATCGAGCAACCGGATGGTCACCGGCAGGCCGTCCATGGCGCGGAAGATCCCGGCGAAATCGGAGCGCTGCATGGGAAGCAGCTTCGCCAGGGCAGCCGCACGACCGGCCTGATCGCCAGCAAGGATCATCTCTCGGACGGCATCGATTCGTTCCTCGCCGAAGAACATGTGCTCCGTGCGGCAAAGTCCGATCCCTTCGGCGCCGAAGCCTCTGGCCGTAGCCGCGTCGCCGGGATTGTCGGCGTTCGTGCGCACCCGGAGCCGGCGGAATTCGTCCGCCCAACCCATCAGTGTGTAGAAGTCCTCTCCAGGTTCGGGCTTCACGGTGGGGATCCGCCCCTCGATGACCTCTCCCGAGGCGCCGTCGACCGTGATCCAATCTCCTCGACGCACGACACGGCCGCGTCCCCGGACCTCTCCCGCAGCCTCGTCGATCTCCAGTTCCCGGGTACCGACCACGCAGCACGTTCCCATCCCGCGGGCCACCACGGCCGCGTGACTCGACTTGCCTCCCCGACTCGTGACGATCGCGACGGCCGCCACCATACCTTCGAAATCATCGGGAGAGGTTTCGGTCCGCACCAGGATGACGGGATCTCCCTTGCCCGCTTCCTCCACTGCCTCCTTCGCGGTGAGCACGATGCGTCCGCTCGCCGCTCCCGGAGAGGCCGGGTTCCCGACCGCGAGCGGCTCGTACTGGGCCGACGGATCGACCATCGGGTGGAGCACCTGCTCCAGACGCTCCGGCTCGACGCGAAGCACCGCCTGCTCACGCGTGATCAGACCCTCGTTCGCCATGTCCACCGCGATCCGGACGGCGGCCCTGGCGGTTCTCTTTCCGGCGCGCGTCTGAAGCAGGTAGAGCGTGCCGTTCTCAATGGTGAATTCGAGGTCCTGCATTTCATGGTAGTGCACTTCGAGGCGGCGAGCCGTCTCTTCCAGCTGTTCGAGCGCGGCCGGCATGAAATCCTGCATCTGGTCGATCGAGAGCGGGTCACGTATGCCCGCAACGACGTCCTCGCCCTGCGCGTTGATCAGGAACTCGCCGAACAGCTTGGGCTCCCCGTCCGCCGCATTACGCGTGAACGCCACACCGGTGCCGCAGTCCGGCCCGCGATTGCCGTACACCATGGTCTGGACGTTCACGGCCGTCCCGAGGTCATGGGGGATTCGGTAGGTCTTCCGATACGCCTGGGCTCGCGGATTGCGCCAGCTCCGGAACACGGCCTCGATCGCACCCCACAGCTGGGCCTCCGGCTCCTCCGGGAACGGGGAGTCCGATTCGGCCTCGATCAGTTCCTTGTAGCGTCGCACCACCGTGCGGAGCGCGTCGGCGTCCAGCTCGTTATCCGTCTCGACGCCCGCCTGGCTCTTCACGTCCGACAGAATCGCCTCGAACGAATGGTGCCCCACGTCGAGCACGACGTCCGAGTACATCTGCAGAAACCGCCGGTAGCTGTCGTAGGCGAAGCACTCGTTGCCGGAGATCCTTGCCAGCGCTTCCACCGTCCTGTCGTTGAGACCCAGGTTGAGGATGGTGTCCATCATTCCCGGCATGGAGACCGCCCCGCCGGAGCGAACGGATACCAGCAACGGGTCTTCCGCTCCCCCGAACTCCTTGTTGGTGAGCCGCTCCAGCCTCCTGATCGCCTGCGTGACCTCCTCCTCGGCCCCGTCGGGCAGGTGGTCGGCGATCAGGTGGTGCCGGCATACCTCGGTGGTGATCGTGAAGCCTGGAGGCACGGGGACCCCGAGGCGCGTCATCTCGGCCAGATTCGCGCCCTTGCCGCCGAGAAGGTCTCGCATGTCTCGATCACCGTCCGTGTGACCCTTGGAGAAGAAGTAGACGTGTTTCATCGGTAGTAGTCTCGCTGCAGGTAAGAAATGAGTAACGAGGAGTCGAAGAACCTCAGGGTGTTCGATTCGCGATGACGGCTCCGCTCTCCAGGTCCACGAGCGGGGCGGGATAGTCTCCCGTCCAGCACGCGTCACAGAACGGGCCGTACTCTTCGACCATGGCATGCATACCGTCGAGCGACAGGTAGCCCAGCGACTCGACGCCGAGGTGTTGCCGGATTTCCTCGACCGTGTGTGTCGCGCCGATCAGCTCCTCCCGGGTGGGCATGTCGATGCCGTAGTAGCAGGGTGAGATGATCGGAGGGGAGGCCACGCGGAAGTGGATTTCCCGGGCGCCGGCCTCTCTGAGAAGACTCACCAGGCCACGGCTCGTCGTGCCGCGAACCAGCGAATCGTCGATCACGACGACACGGCGTCCCTGGATGAGCTCCGCCACCGGGTTGTACTTGACCCGGACCCTGAAGTCCCGTCCCGCCTGGCCCGGATGGATGAAGGTGCGCCCGACGTAGTGATTGCGGATCAGCGCCAGCTCGAACGGGAGCCCCGATTCTTCCGAGAAACCGAGGGCGGCCGAGTTGGACGAATCCGGCACCGCGAACACGCAGTCCGCATCGGCAGGATGCTCCCGGGCCAGTTGCCGGCCGAAGGCCCGCCGGGCCCGGTCCACGCTGCAGCCCCAGATCCGCGAATCCGGGCGCGCAAAGTAGACCAGCTCGAACAGGCAGGGAGAGGGAGCGGCCGGCTCGAGGGGGCGAAGCCTCTGGATCACGCCGTCCTCTATCCGCAGAACTTCTCCCGGCTGAACGTCCCGTTCGTATTCGGCGCCGATGATGTCCAGCGCGCAGGTCTCCGAGGCCACGACTACGGCGTCGTCCAGACGGCCGAGCACCAGCGGCCGGAAGCCACGAGCGTCCCGGGCCACGTAGAGCGTGCGACCCACCGTCAGGATCAGGGAAAACGCTCCCACGATCTGCGAGAGCGCGTCGTCAACCTGGTGGTCCGGCACGTCCCTTCGCGATCGGGCGATCAGATGGATCACTACTTCCGAGTCGCTCTCCGTCTGGAAGATCGCTCCTTCGTTCGTCAGCCGGTCACTGAGTTCGCCCGCGTTCGTAAGCGTTCCGTTGTGCGCCAGGGCCATGCTTCCGTGGCGGTAATTGACGAGAACCGGCTGGGCGTTCCGGAGGCTGGAACTTCCAGCCGTCGAATACCGCACGTGGCCGATCGCCAGGTCGCCCGGGAGGTCCGCCAGGATGGCATCGTCGAAGGCCTCGTTGACGTGCCCCATTCCCTTGTGCGAACGGGCGGCCCCGTCGGGGTCGATCGTCACGATGCCAGCAGACTCCTGGCCCCGATGCTGAAGGGAATAGAGCCCGAGGAACGTCAGCTCAGCCGCTCTGTCGTGTCCACTGATCGCGAATATGCCGCACTCGTCCCGCAGCCGATCGTCGTCTCGCCAGGTGGGCAGGTGTTTTCGAGGGTGGGCCGACATCAGAACTCCGGTAGGGGTTCGGAAGTGATGCGCTCGTACGCTTCCCTGTACCGCGCCGTCGTCGAGGACACCACGGATTCAGGAAGGTCCGGCGCCGGCGGCTGCCGATCCCATTCGCCAGCCTGAACGCGCTCTTCCAGGTAGTCGCGCACAGGCTGTTTGTCCAACGACGGGGGTGTTCGCCCGGGCTCGTACTCGCTCTCGGGCCAGAACCGCGACGAGTCCGGTGTGAGCGCCTCGTCGATCAGGAGAAACTCGCCGGTCGGCGAGGTTCCGAACTCGAACTTGGTGTCCGCGATGATGATACCGTTCCGCCGCGCGTGATCGCGCGCGAAGCAGTACAGATCCAGGCTCGTTGCCTTCAGGAACTCTGCGACCTTGCTACCGAGGATACCGCGCACCTGCGTGAAGGTGATGTTCTCGTCATGACCTTCTTCGGCCTTGGTCGCGGGCGAGAAGATCGGCTCATCCAACTGCTGCGCCTCGACCAGCCCCTCCGGCAGGGGCTCACCGGCCAGCGTTCCGGTGGCCCGGTATTCCTTCCACGCTGAACCCGTGATGAAGCCGCGGACCACACACTCAATGGGAAACGGATCGGCCCGCATCACCAGCATGCCCCGACCGGCCCACCGGTCTCGCGTCTCGGCGAGTCGTGGCTCGAGTTCGATGATCCGATCGGGGTCGGCGCTCAGGCAGTGGTTCCGTACCAGGTGGCCCGTGCGGCTGAACCAGTAATCAGACAACTGCGTCAGGACCGCTCCCTTGTCCGGGATCGGCTGCGGGATCACGCAGTCGAATGCGCTGATCCGGTCGCTGGCCACCAGGAGAAGGTGGTCGCCCAGGTCGTACATCTCCCTGACCTTGCCCTGCCGAACAAGCGGAAACGGGAGGTCGGTTCGCTCAACCGCCGACATTCGAGTCACTCCATTCTTTCCGGGTTCCTGTTGATCCGATCACACGCGAAGCACAGTGGGCCCGAGTTCCTCCGGCTTCGCGGCTGCCAGCATCGCGTCCACCCGGCCACGCAGCAGACGGTCCACCTGCGCCGGTGCCCGCCCGACGAGGGCGGTCGGATCAGCCAGTGCCTCCAGCTCCGTCATGGTGAGATCGACGGCCTCGTCGTTCGCCACCCTCTCGAAGAAGTCATTGTCGGACGCCCCGTCGTCGATCCGGGTGCGGGCGTCCATGGCGTGCCGGCGAAGCCGCTCGTGCAGATCCTGCCGGTCGCCGCCCTTCGCGACTCCCGCGATGAGGACCCGCTCTACGACCAGGAAGGGAAGGTACTTCGCCAGCCTGGCGCCGATCACCGCCTCGTGAACCACCAGACCCGAGGCCACGTTGCTTACGATCTGCAGGATGGCGTCGGTGCACAGGAACGCGTCCGAGATGGCGATTCGCCGGACCGCGGAATCGTCGAGCGTTCGCTCGAGCCCCTGCACGGATGCCGTCCACGAGGCGTCGATCTCGAGGGCGCAGAGGTGCCGGGCGAGTGAGCAGATCCGTTCGGACCGCATCGGATTCCGCTTGTACGGCATCGCGGACGACCCGATCTGGCGGCTCCCGAACGGCTCCTCGATCTCGCCGAAGCTCTGCAGCAGCCTGACATCACCGCCGAACTTCGCGGTGCTGGCTCCGATTCCCGCCAGGACCGCGAGAACTCGATGATCGACCTTTCGCGGGTAGGTCTGCCCGACCACGTCGTACGTCCCGGCGAAGCCGAACCGGGCCGCCAACCGATCGTTAAGCGTATCGACCTTGGCCCCGTCGCCCAGCAACTCGAGGAAGGAGTCTTCCGTTCCCGTCGTGCCCCGCGCTCCTCGGAAGCGCAGCTCTCCGAGCACGGCATCGACCTGCTCGAGATCCAGCAGCAGGTCCTGCAGCCAGAGGGTGGCCCGCTTCCCGACGGTAGTGGGCTGGGCCGGCTGCCAGTGCGTGTATCCGAGGGTGGGAAGGTCCTTCCACCGCTCGGCGAAGCCGGCCAGGGGCGCGATTGCGGCGATCAGGCGGGAGCGCACGATCTCCAGGCCCTGCCGAAACTGGATGAGCCCGGCGTTGTCCGTCACGAAACAGCTCGTGGCCCCGAGGTGGATATAGGCTTTGGCCGTTGGGGCCAACTCACCGAAATGGTGCACGTGAGCCATTACATCGTGGCGGAGGTCTGCCTCCAGTTCGGCGACGCGCTCGAGGTCGACCTCGTCACGGGCCGCACGCATGGCCTCGATCGCCTCCCCGGGAACGTCCACGCCCAGGTCGCGCTCGGTCTCGGCCAGGGCGATCCACAGGTCCCGCCAGGTGCGGGCCTGCCTGGCAGGCGAAAAGACATCGGCCATCTCCGCTGACGCGTAGCGTTCGATCAGCGGATGCGGATAGCGGTTCTGTGTGGCTGACAAATCACTGTACGTAGAAGGTGGTGATGTAGGTATTCCCGCTCCGGTATACGCTGACCCGGATGCTACTACGTCCTGAGTAATACTGGAAGAGGTCGGCCACGTCCTCGGCCGAGTCTACCCGTCGGCGGTTGATTTCGACGATGACATCGCCTTCGCGCATTCCCGTGTAGGCCGCGTTGCGCTGCGATATCCGAGTGATCATGGCCCCCGAGTCGACTTCCAGTCGGCGTTCGACCGCGATCTGAGGGTCGAGCGTGATGAGCTCCAGTCCGGCGAGGACCTGGAGGCGCTCGGCCGATTCAGACGGCAACTCCTCTATGAGCAGCCGGGCTGCGCGATCTCTTCCATCGCGTCGATAAATCACGTCGACCTCGGCCCCGACCCCGGCGTCCAGCAGACCCACTTCCCAATCGAGCGGGCTGGCGACCGGTCGCCCTCCGATGGCGACGAGAACATCGCCGGGTTCGAGCCCCGCTCCGGCGGCTGCAGATCCAGGCGCCACGCGGCGGATCAGCGTCTCGGAGAAGAGCAGAGTGTCGGATTGTACCGCCATCGGGTCCACGCCCACGAAGGGCCGCCGGATGCGGCCGAAGTCCCGCAGTTCGTCCACGATGCGCAGCGCGCGGTCGATCGGTATCGCGAAGCCAAGCCCTTCCGATCCACCCGAGCGGGAGAAGATCGAGGAATTGACGCCGATGACGCGCCCGTCGGCGTTGACCAGCGGGCCCCCCGAGTTTCCAGGATTGATCGACGCGTCCGTCTGGACCATGTCGGCCAGGAGGGTCTGGCGCTCGTCCGCCGAGCGAATGTCCCGTCCCACGCCCGAGATCACGCCCGCGGTGACCGTCGCTTCGGCATTCGCCAGCAGGTAGCCGAAGGGGTTTCCGATCGCGATGGCCGGTTCGCCGACCATCAGGTCCGAAGAGGTTCCGAGCGGGGCCGGTGGAACTCGTCCGTCCTCGATTCTGAGGACCGCGATGTCGGTCAGTTCGTCGGCCCCGACGATCGTCGCGGGGTGAACGCGTCCCTGGGAGTCGGTTACGACGATGGAGTCCGCGCCCCGGACCACGTGCTCGTTGGTAATCAGAAAGCCGAGGTCATCGATGGCGAATCCCGATCCATACGATCTTCGCAGGCGGGACTGCGGCGCCGTCCTGCCGAAGAAATCTTCGAACAGGCTGCGTGGACCGGACCGGCCCACCCGCAGGATGCTGATGCTGACCACGGAGGGGGCGACCATGCGAGCGGCCTCTACGACTGGAGTGAAACGGCGGCTGCCGGTCCTCTCCTGTGGGGCCTCGGCGGGGGTGGCGGCGTGAACCGGCGTGGCGAGGACCGGTCCGGCAGCCGGCTCTGACGTCCCGGATTGCCCACCCACGCGGGAACCCAGAAGCAGGCCAGCCGGGAACGCCACGACCAGGAGCGCCGGAATCCAGATGCGCCAGTCACGTCGGTTCAACTCGGTCCCTCTTCCACCATCGGGTCATACTCCTTGGAATGCGGCCGTGCGGCAACCGCACGGGCGGGCACGGGCCACAGGCCGGGCACGCCGGGCGGACGGTTCCAGCCCATTCGATATCGGACGCCGGTAAGATAGAGCCCACAGGCCTCCGCGGGACCGGGTGCACGTACGTCCGCCGATCCCGCCAGCAATCGGCCGATGTCGTCTGGTGGGCGGTCGCCCGCGCTCTGCTCCACCATCGTGGCGACGAGGTATCGTACCATGTGATGAAGGAATCGATCCGCCACGATCGTGAACCGTAGATCACCCAGCGGCGTCCAAAGCCACTCGGCCTTTTCCACGGTGCACACCGTGCCCACATCCGGCTGCCCCGACTTCGAGAATCGTCCGAAGGAGTGCCTTCCGAGGATGGGCCGGGTCCCCGCCCTGAGCGCCTCCAGGTCCGGCTCCCTTGCGATCCACGACGTGGCGCGGCGACGGTGTGGGGCCCGACCGGTCGGGCCCGGCGCCAGGTAGTACTCGTAGCGGCGTCCGGTAGCCTGGAAGCGAGGGTGGAAGTCGGGCGTGGTCTCCCGCAGACTCTCGATCCAGACGTCGCTCTTGAGCAGTGAGTCCAGCGCACGCGAGAGTTCGGCAGCGGTCCAGTTCGGGGGAGCGTCGAAAGCGAGTTCCTGGCCGGCGGCGTGGACGCCCGCATCCGTCCGTCCGGCCCCATGTACTCGGCCCGGGATACCGAGCCTCCGGAGTGCGGCCTCGATATCGCCCTGGACCGTGCGGGCAACAGGCTGCACCTGCCAGCCGGCAAAGGCCGAGCCGTCGTAATGAACCGTGGCGCGGTAGCGCGTTCCTTCCGGGGAGTGCACGGCGGCAAGCTACCGGGGGGGCGAAACGGGTGTCAACGCGCGTTGGCCCAACCGGCTGAGAACGCGCGGATCAGGCCTCGCGCAGAAGGACTGCCACGTCCCAGGGGCCGGGTACGGGCGGGGCCGTGGGACGGAGAAACCAGATCGTCGACAGGCCGTGATGTCGGCAGCCGACCAGGAACGGCTGGCGCGGGAGTCGGACACCACCCTCCGTCCCGTCCTCGGGCTGCGTCAACGTGCCCCGAACCGGCGCGGACATGCGGCTAGTACTTCCGGATGACGCCTACGACGACACCCTGAACCGTCACCCGGTCAGCTTCGAAGTACATGGGTTCGAGGTCCGGATTCGCGGGCTGCAGCCTCAGAAGTCCGCCGGTTTCCCGATAGAACTTCTTGACCGTGGCGTTTTCGCCGTCGATGAGCGCGATCACCATCTCACCGTTGCTCGCCGTATCGCGTGCACGGACGATGACGTAGTCGCCGTCCCGAATCTGCTCCTCGATCATCGAGTCGCCACGCACCCGCAGTACGTAGTGAGCCACAGTCCCCGACACCATGTCCTCGGGGACCGCGATCGCTTCCTTCTCGGCGACCGCCTCGATCGGCTCTCCCGCGGCCACCGTGCCGAGAAGAGGGAGATCCACGGCGGCGAGCCTCATTTCGGTGCGCGCCAGCTCGATCGAGCGGCTCTCGTTGTAGCTCTTTCGGATGTACCCCTTGGCCTCGAGGTTCGAGAGGTGCTCATGCACGGTGGCCAGCGACCGATACTGGAAGAAGCCCGCGATTTCTTCGAAGCTCGGAGAGTACCCCCGCGTGTCGAGAAAGCTCTCGATGAAGTCCAGGATTTCCTTCTGCCGTCGCGTCAGAGCCATGACCTGTCTTCTCCTGCCGGCCGAGTGGGAACCGAACGGAAACCGAAATCAAGCTACCCGAAGAGGAACCGAAACGCAAGCCGGCCAAGTTGGAATCCGGGAACGCCGCGGATATGTTCTTCGCCGTCCGTTTCGAAGGTGGCGCTGGAGTCCATGACGGGAGGATCATGACCAGAGGTTCGTTCGGGGCACTCCGTCGAGGCCGGCAATCCGTATACAGAGGGGTGAGGACCGGCCTGGCCGGCATGGCCCTGGCCGCCGCCGCGATGCCCGCCGCCCTGATGGGACAGGACGTCGTCCCGACGAGAGACCCTGTGGCTCCGGCCTTGAGGGCTGCCCTTCAACGTGCGGTCCCGGCCGACACCCTGTCCATCATCATCCAGTATGCGGCGCCGGCTGCGAGTCCCGCACCCGCGATGGATCTGGTGCGCCGTCTGCAGGTTCGCTCGGCGAACGCCCTGGTCAGGCTGGACTCGACCGCGCGTCGTCTCGGCTCGGAGCTCCGGGTTCGGGAGCGCCTGTGGGTCGTCCCCGCGGTGACGGCCGACGCGACGCCGGCCGCTGTGGCGGCCCTGGCCGCGGATCCATCGGTGGTCAGGATCTACCTGGACGAGAGGCTTCCCGTGACGCTGTCTCCGCTGTCCGGGGCGATCGCGGACCCGAGCTTCACCTCCCAGGCGATGCAGACGATCGGGGCGGATGCGGTGTGGGACCAGGGTGTCACGGGCGTGGGGACGACGATCGCCTTCTTCGATTCCGGCGTGGATGGATCCAACGCCATGGTTTCGTCGAGATGGAGAGGCCGGAGCACGGACATTCGGGCCGCCTGGTTCGATCCGTTCACGCGCGCCTCGACTCCACAGGATCTGATCGGGCACGGCACGCAGGTGGCGGTTTCGGCCGTCGGGGCGCTTGCCACCGGGGACACACTCAGATTCCCCGATGGTTCGGTGATCGTCGCTTCTTCCGCGATCGACGTGGTGACCGGTCCGGCCCCCGGAGCGGAGTGGATCGCTGCGCGCGTGTTCGAGCGATTCGGCGGCCAGGACTACACCAGGCGCTCGGTGCTGCTCCAGGCCTACCAATGGGCCCTGGATCCGGACGGGAATCCGGCGACGCAGGACGCCCCGGACGTAATCAACAACAGCTGGGGCGTGTTCCCCGGCGGTGCGGACTTCGACGCCTGCAACGACATCATCTACGATGCGATCGACGCCGCGGAAACGGCTGGGATCGCCGTGCTCTTTTCGTCGGGAAACCTGGGCCCCGCTCCGGGGTCGGTGACGCCGCCCGGCGCGCGGGACGACCCTGGTCTCCGCAGCCTGTCCGTAGGCGCGACAACCGGGGTTCCGGGCAACCTCGCCGTCGCGAACTACAGCGGCCGCGGCCCCTCGCCGTGCGGGGGTGGAGTGAAGCCCGAGCTCGTGGCTCCGGGCCAGGTCCCCGAGGTCAGAGCGGCGGGGGAATCGGCGGCGCGTCTCACGGGTTTCGCGGTGACGGGGACCTCGTTCTCAGTGGCGCAGGTCTCGGGCGCGCTGGCCCTGGTGCTGCAGGTGCGTCCGTCGGCGAGCCCCGAGGAAGCCAAGCGCATTCTACTCGATACGGCCGACGACGTGGGCCCCGGTGGGCCGGACAACGACTCCGGGTACGGATTGTTGAACGTGCCCGCGGCCGTGCAACGAGCCAACGCCTCGTTCGTGGGCGGCATGCTCCAGGCTTCGCTCTTCAGGCGAACGCGGGACAGCCTCTATGTCAGCGTCGGGAACCGTGGAGCCGCGGCGTGGACCGGGGGCGAAGTATGGGTGATCCCGGAAGGTCGCCCGCCCGTGGCTCGTGATCTGCCATATCTGGCTCCCGGCGCGATCGAGCGATTCGGAATGGCGATCGACCCGGAATCGGGCACGCGCGCGGTGCACGTCGCGGTGACCGACCGGTCGGGCGCCATCGTCCTTTCCAGGGTCCTGATCAGCGGCCCCCCGAACCTGTTCGGAGGTTGGATCCTGGAGGTCGGCGGCCTGGCGGCAGGGGGCAACGACTTCGGCCGGTTCGGCCGCGTGGCTGCTTTCAGGGGTTTCGAGTGGCAGGGAACGGAGCTTCTCACCGGAGGCGGATTCGCGGTGGCGGGTTCCGGTCGCATCTCGGATGGTTTCTACACGACGACGCTGGGACGAGCCGATCTGAAGGCCTCGGCGCCGGCGATCGAGACGGACTGGGCCCCCTCCAGGTCGGAAACGGACGTCGAGCCGATGCGCGCCGAGTACCGGTTCGACGACCAGGAGGCGCTTCGTCCCCTGGGCCTGGAGGTCAGAGCCGTCAGCGAGGTGAGCGACGCTGGCGGAGTCGGGGCCCTCACGGTGGTCGCCACGGTGCGCAACCTCTCGGGAGGCCGAATCGCGGACGCCACGCCGGCCTTCCTGGCGGACTGGGACCTGAGCGGTGGCGAAACGGTGCGCTGGTCACCCGAGATGCAGGCGCTGGTGTCGGAGCCTCTGGACGGTGGAGGTCTCGTTACGGTGCTGGCGTCGGAGGGCGACGTGTTAGGCCGATCGTCGGTTCCCCTGGGCACCCCGGCGTTGGGCGGAGCGTATGAGCCGGACAGCGGAGTATTGTGGGACACCTTCGAAGAGTCGGACAAGCTCGACCTCGTACAGGGAGTGGACGCGAGTGGTCTCCCCGGTTTCTCGACGGCGATCGACCGCGCGGCGCTGCTCAGCGTCGGGCCCGTCGATCTAGCGGCGGGGGAATCTCACACGCTCCGATTCTGGCTGCTGGCGGCGCAGTCCGAAGCACAGGCGGCGGCGCGGTTGCGTGAGTTGCGTGACGAGCCGATCGAGCCGCCTGGACCCGATGCCCGCTTCGAGATCGAACCACCGTTTCCGAATCCCCTGCGAACCGGCTCGGGCAGGGTAATGAACTTCCCCTACAGCGTACCCGAATCGGCGCGGGATGATGGACTGGCCCTGGTGTTCGAGGTGTACGACGTGGCCGGGCGGCGACTGGTTCGGCAGAGCCAGGTGCTCATGCCGGGTGGGGCCCTTCCTCGGATTACCTGGGACGGCCTGCTGGCCGATGGCCTGGAGGCAGCGTCCGGAGCCTATCTATACGTTCTGCGCCTGGGTGACGAGAACCGATCGGGACGCCTGGTGCTGGTCCACTGAGGCTGGGGCGGGCACGGCCTCTAAACGTTTTTGACACGCCGCGCATTCATGCTATCAGAAGAACACGGCGGAGAGAAACCCGCCTCTCCGGATCCGGCGGTCGGCTGGCCGGAAGCCTTTCCCACGCAGCTACCGCACAATGGAGGCAGTTCGTGATGCGACGCATGGTCCGTATGTTCGCCGCGACCGCGGCCGTTCTGGCACTGGCGCCAGCCGCGCCCGCACAAATGGCGCAGGAGATCGTCGATGTGGATGCCGTCGAGGCCATCCGGGTCGAGGGTCTCGAGAACTCTCAGATCGAGGAACTGGCGGGATATCTGACCGATGTGATCGGTCCCCGTCTCACCAACTCCCCCGGCATGACGCGGGCCAACGAGTGGACTGCCGAGATGCTCGCGGAGTGGGGTCTCGAGAACGTACAGATCGAGCCGTGGGGCGAATTCGGGCGCGGTTGGGAAAGGGTCTCCTACAGCGGCCGCATTCTCACTCCCTACGCCCAGCCCCTGGTCGCTCAGCCGTCGGGTTGGACCGGGAGCACCCCGGGCATGGTCACGGGTCCGGCCGTCATCATCGAGGCTGAATCGGTTGAGGATCTGGAGGCATACCGGGGGACACTCGCCGGCGCCTGGATTCTCGCCCGCCCCGAGGTCTCGATGAGCCCGGATTGGGACCCGAGTCCCCTCCGGACCCCACTCGAGGATCTTCTCGAGCCGGTGGAAGCGCGTGAAGGCCGGCCCCAGATGGATGATGAAGAGAGGGCCCGCCGGATTGCCGAGTGGAGGCGGATGAGAGAAGTGCGCCAGGCCATGAGCGAGTTTCTGATCGGCGAAGGGATCGCCGGCATGCTGGTGCCGTCCTCCCGGGAATACACGCTGGTGCGTGGGGGCGGGAGCGGTGCGGGACGCGATCCGGCGAACCCGGAGCCTCCCCCCGAGCTGAATGTCTCCGGCGAGCAGTACAACCAGATCTACCGGAACGTGAAGAGGGGAATCCCGGTCGAACTGGAGATCGACGTGCAGAACCAGTTCTACTCGGACGACCTGCAGTCCTACAACACGCTGGGCGACATCACCGGGTCGGACCTGGCGGACGAGTTCGTGATGATCGGCGCCCACCTCGACTCCTGGCACTACGGTACCGGCGCGACCGACGACGGCTCGGGCACGGTGGTGATGATGGAGGCCATGCGGATCCTTAAGGCGCTGGACCTGCAGCCCCGCCGGACGATCCGCATCGCGCTGTGGGCCGGCGAGGAGCAGGGTCTTCTGGGATCGAGGGGCTGGGTGGCGAAGCACCCGGATCTGCACCCGAATATCTCGGCCTACCTCAACGTGGATAACGGTACCGGCCGGATCCGCGGGATCTGGGACCAGAGCAACGAGGCGGCGATCCCCGTCTTCGAGCAGATCCTGTGGCCGTTCCGCGACCTGGGTGTCGTGGCGGTCAAGCACGGCAACACCGGCGGCACGGATCACCTGGCGTTCGACGCCGAGGGAATTCCGGGGTTCAACTTCATCCAGGATCCCATCGAGTACGGGACCCATACGCACCACACGGCCGCGGACACGTTTGAGCGCCTCATGATCGACGACCTGAAGCAGGCGGCGGTCGTGGTGGCGGCTACCGCGTATCATCTCGCCATGCGCGATGAGATGATGCCGCGCAAGCCGGTGGAGGCGCCGACCACGGACTGAACCGAAGGGCCCGCGCGGCCTCGGTCGGTGAAGTCGAAAGAAGAGCCCGTCATCCGACTGGATGGCGGGCTCTTTCCTGCTAGTCGTCCATGGACAGCCGTGAAGCGGCCTCCGCGTCCGGCTCGACGAACAATGTCGACACCCGTTCGGGCACGACCGCACCAGCGGCAGCCTTGCGAGGCTTGCGCACGTACTTCCGCCGGGTCCAGTCCACGGCCACCATACCGCTGTGACGAGCTTCACTGTGAAGCGCCGCCAGTACGGCGGCCTCCGTCAGGTCCGCCAGCGGCGGATTCTGGTCACGCCTCTGCCACCGGAGGATCACGTGCGCACCCGCCGCCTGGCTGGCGTGCAACCAGATATCATCGGGTGCGGAGTGGCGGAAGGTGAGGGCATCGTTGGTGCGCGAGGACCGGCCGACCCGGATCTCGAGACCTCCCGAGGACCGGTAGCGCCGGTAAGGCAGGGTCTCGTCGGCCACCGGGCCTCCGGTGCGGCGGGACGAACCGGCCTCCTCCCTTCGCCCACCGACCAGCTCCCACACCTCGTCGGTCTCACCCCCCGACTGCAGCGTTTCCAGGCCGGTTTCGAGGCGGGCGATTCGGTCGTCAGTACGCTTCACACGATCGGGAATTGCGCGCGCCGCGCGCTCTCTGCGGCGGGCTCGATCGTACAGCCGATCAGCGTTCCGGATCGCATCGAGCCTCGGGTCGAGCGATACCTCGACAACCTCTCCGTCGAAGCCCTTCAACGACGCGCTCGCAGCACCCCTCGGAACGTCCGCCTTCCGGGCAAGCAGAAGGTTACCGAGTTCGCGCAGGTGGTCCGCCGACTCGCCCTCGAGCTGCCGCTGGAGGGCAGCCCGCCTCTTCTTGAGCTCTCCGATCCTCCGTCGTAGCAGGCGTTCCAGTCGCTCCGAATCGGGCGTGGCGTCGGATCGAACCGGCTCGGCCGCTCCCTGTCCACCCGACGGGGGCCACGCCGCGCTCTCGGTGGCGACGGTTCGCATCGCCTCCAGGAGGCTGTCGAAGCGCCGGGCGTCGGCTATCAACGGGACGGGGTACGGCTGACTCCCCCCAACCCGGGGAAGCAGCCAGGCTTCTCCGGTGGCGGTCCTGATCGCCATGTAGCGATCGTAAGCGCCGGTGATGGGATGGGAACCCGCGTCCGTGGCCGCGTCGGCCAGGATCCAGTCGACGTTCAGCGAACTGGTCCACGAGATTGACCTGAGCAAGAAGTCTCGCCGCTCCTGCGGCGGGATGGGCTCGAGGGCACCCGCCCATTCGGCACTATCTGGCGGCGCTTCGGCCCACGTGCGGGCTCCTTCCGGCCTCACGTACGGAGCACCTGCGTGGAGCGAACGGCCACCGGCGGCACGTGGCCACAACACGGCCTCGATCCGATGGTCCGCTCCGCGAGCGAGTACGGCGTTCCACTGGTTGGTGTGCAGTTCCACGAACAGCCGGAACACGGGAGGGAGATCCGGCCGCGCGTCCCGCAGGCCACCGGCCAGGTCGAATAAGAGCAGCCGTTCGTCGGCTGGGGCATGTACGCCGATGAGAAACAGCCGGCGAAAGTCGATTCGGCGGTCAGTCGCCTCGGGCCCGGCCGGGAGGCCGCCGCCCTGTATGATGAAGCCGCCGGTCGGATGCAGCAGCAGGCCGATGGCCGCTGCCGCACCCTGATCTTCCGCCAGGAGCAGCCACGCCTCACGCCGCTCGCGATTCAGGCGGAGTCCCTCCACCCGGCGACCGATGCACCGGCCCCGGATCTCTTGAGCGATTCCGGCGATGAGAGCTGGATCGTAGCGGACAGCCAACCGCACAGTCCTTTCGCAGTCCATCGTTCGACGGCGGTGGCGCCGCCACTTTCGGCCGGCCCCGTTGTTGAGGTCGGCCGGAGTGAATATCTATCTGTAGCCCGTCGGGCACACCCCCGGCGTCAGAGTCGACCTTGTCAGCTTGGAGTCCATCGGGAATGCACGCGGTCATCGAACGAGCAGGTGTGGCAGCCGAGTTGCCGGCCTGGGCCCAGTGCACATCGAGGCGCCGCGAGCACGGGGTTCGAGTCGGCGACCTGCTTTCCACATGGGCTGCCGACCTGGATCTACCAGAGCGCGAACGAATTCGCTGGCGCGCAGCCGGCGTGCTGCACGACGCTCTGAAGGACGCCCCGCTCGCCGATCTGCAGGACATCGCCGGAGACGGTTGGCCGGACCCGGTGGTACACGCGCCGGCCTGCGCCGACCGATTGGCGGCCGACGGTGTGGAGGAACGCTCTCTGCTTGAAGCGATCCGATATCACCCCGTGGGGCATCCGGACCTGGACGCCCTGGGCGAGTACCTGATCCTCGCCGATTATCTCGAGCCGGGCCGCGGTGGTGGCGGTGGGAACAGGGCTCGTCTCAGAGAGCTGCTGCCGGACGGCAGCTCGGAGGTCCTGACTGTGGTCGTGCGCCGGCGACTCCGCAGACTGCTCGACAAGAACCGGCCTCTCATGGGTTGTTCGGTGGACTTCTGGAATCGGCTGGTGAGGAAATGATCGCCAGGGCGCAGACCGTACTGCTCGTGCTGGTGCTGCTCGGGGCCGGCGTTCTCCTGGGGTCGTTCCTCCTGGAGTGGCGGGGCCGGGAACTGGCGGTTCCGGCCTCGGGTCCGGAGTTCGAAGGGCTGCCGTCGTCCATTTCGCCCGAGTCTCTCACGGATCGGATCAGCGTCGAAGTGCTGAACGGGGCCGGCGTGCCCGGCGCCGCTGCCCAGATCACCGAAGCGTTGCGCGATGCCGGCTATGACGTGAAAACGTTCGGGAACGCGCCGAGCTTCGAGTACGAGAGGACCATCGTGATCGACCGGTCGGAGCGATCGGGCGCCGCCCGTTCCGTGGCCGACGCGCTCGGGGTGGACGAGGTCCGCGCCGAGCCGCGGCCGGCCCTGTACCTCGACGCGACGATCATCCTCGGTCTGGATTGGAAGCTGCGGCTGGAGAAGCTGCGCTAGGACGCTTCGTCGGACTCCACGACGGGCTCTTCTTCGACTTCCAGCCCTTCGCGCTCCAGCCTCAGCTGCCCACAGGCCGCGGCGATGTCCAGCCCGCGAGGCCTGCGGACGGCTGCCTCCACACCCCGGGATTCGAGTACCCGACCGAAGGCCTGGATGCGCTCCGCCGGACTGGGACGCCAGTCTCGCCCGGGTATGGGGTTGTAGGGTATGAGGTTGACGAATCCGTCCACGTCCTGGAGGAGATCCGCCAGGGATTGGGCGAGCTCCGCGGAGTCGTTGACCCGGTCGATCATCGTGTACTCGAAGGTGATCCGCCGACCCTTGGCCTCCTGGTACTCGCGCAGGGCCGCGAACAGGTCCGGAATGGGATACCGCTTCTCGACCGGAACCAGCATCTCGCGCAGCGAGTGCTCAGGGGCATGCAGGGACACTGCCAGCCGGAAGGGCTCAGGCCTGGCCGCGAGCGCTCGGATCCCGGGCACGAGACCCACCGTGGAGACGGTGATGCGTCGGGCGCCGAATCCGAATCCGCCATGCAGGATCGAGAGAGAGGCGAGGACCGCGTCGAGGTTCGCCATGGGCTCACCCATTCCCATATAGACCACGTTGGCGATCCCGCGTCCGAACACGTGACGCGACACGAGCTCGGCATCCCGGAACTGCGCGACGATCTCCGCCGCGCTGAGCTGCCGCCGGAACCCGAAATCGCCGGTGGCGCAGAAGCGGCACGCCAGGGCGCAGCCGGCCTGGGACGACAGGCACAGGGTGACGCGCTCTCTCGACGGAATCAGTACGGATTCGACCTGCTCCCCATCTCGCAGGCGCCACAGATGTTTGACGGTTCCGTCCCGCGAACGGGCCTGGAAGGCCATCTCCAGGGGGGAAACCGAGAACCGCGCATCGAGAACCGCGCGCAGATCCGCCGGGAGATCGGTCATCTCGTTGAACCCGGCGGCGAACCGCTCGTGCACCCAGCCGGCGATCTGTCGGGCCCGGTAGGCGGGCTGTCCCAGCTCGGCGAGCGTCGGCCCCAGCACCGCCGGGTATTCATCCGGGTGGTGGTCGAGCAGCTCGTGACGACCCGCAGTTTCAGCCGTTCGTGACATGGGAAAGACGATCTTCCCCGGGCCGGCCTGGCGCAAGGGTTTAGCTTGCTGCCCCTTCCGGTCGCGGGTATCTTAACCGCCGCGAAATCGGGGGCTCACACAGGAGCCTCCGCCCGTTCCCCTGCCTCCGGAGCTCGGCTACGAGTACCCGTTCTCCAGGCCCGCCCCTGACGCTCTCCTCGCGATTGACCGAGGAGCGTATCAAGGTTCCCCTGGATTCCCTGGACAAGCCCGGGATCCTCCGGGAGATGTGTTTCCTCCTGGCCACTGCGGCGGATGCCCTCGATCGGCTGGACGACATCCACCGTGCCGTCGTGGAGCGGGAATCCGTTCTGAGCACGGGTGTGGGCTCTGGGATCGCGCTGCCACACGGCAAGTACCCGGGACTGAGCAGCCTCGAGATCGTGGCCGGGACGACCCGCGAACCGGTGGACTTCGAGGCCGTGGATGGGGATCCGGTGCAACTGGTCGTGCTGATGGTGGGGCCGCCATCGGCCGCTGGATATCACGTGAAGACACTGGGACACATCAGCCGAACGCTGCGGGACGCCGAGCTTCGAGCTAAGCTCTCCGTAGCGCAGGACGCACGCCGGTTCCGCCAGTTGATCCTGGAAGCCGGGGCTTGAGAGGTCCTTCCGGCTCCTGGCGGTCCGTGGCCGCCTGGGCGGTGCTGATCCTGGTCGCAACGACGGTTCCCGTGACGGACCTGGTCACGCGCGCGCCCACGCTGTGGTTCGACAAGTTCGTGCATGGCGGACTCTATCTGGTCCTGGGTTGGCTCGTGGGCGCTGCCCTTTGTGCTGCGGGCCGCCGTGGGGTCACGGCGTGGCTCGTCGCGTTGCCGGCCCTGGCCGTGTTCGCGTTTCTCGATGAAGCGCATCAGCAGTGGCTGCCGGGCCGGGTCACGAGTCTCGGCGACTGGGCCGCCGATGTGGCCGGCGCGACGATCGGGCTCACGTTGGGTATGATACTGTGGAATGTTCTCAAGCCGCCGAAGCGACCGGAGCGAGTGACAAACGGGGAGGAACTCTGACTCGAGAGGGAAGTGTGGAGCCGGGCGGAACGATCGATCGCGATACTTTTCGGGGCGAACCGGGACCGACCCACTATCGAGACGTAGCCTGCGGGCTGATCGACGCCAGCTGGTCGGGAAAGACCTTGCGGGTGGCCGGCTGGGTGCACCGGCGCCGCGACCAGGGGGGCGTGAAGTTCGTCCTCCTCCGCGACCGGACGGGCCTCGTACAGCTCGCTTTCGAGCCTGAGCGAACACCGGCTGAGGTCATCGCCGCGGCCGCCAGGTTGAATCCGGAAGACGTGCTTTCGATCCGCGGAGAGGTGGAAGCGCGGCCCGCGGGAGCCGTGAACCCGGAGATGGCCACGGGTGAGATCGAGATCCGGGTGCGGGAGATGGAGGTGCTGGCCTCGTCTGATCCGCTCCCGATCCTGGTCGCGGTCCCGCCGGGAGAGGAACTGCCGTCCGAGGAGCTGCGGCTGCGGCATCGTGTGCTCGATCTCAGACGGCCGGAACTGCAGCAACACTTCGTGGTGCGGCACCTCGCGACCAATGCGGCTCGCGCCTCGTTGTCGCGGCAGGGTTTCCTGGAAGTGGAGACTCCTTTCCTCACGCGACGGACTCCGGAGGGCGCCCGGGACTATCTCGTGCCGAGCCGGATTCATCACGGAGAGTTCTACGCGCTACCACAGTCGCCGCAGCTCTACAAGCAGCTGCTGATGGTGGCGGGATTCGATCGGTACTTCCAGATCGCCCGTTGCTTGCGGGACGAGGACCTGAGAGCGGATCGTCAGCCGGAGTTTACCCAGATCGACGTCGAGATGGCTTTCGTCGCCGAGGACGACGTGTTTGCCGCCTGCGAGCGTATGCTGGTCGACATGTTCTCCTCCACGCTCGACCGGTCGATTCCCGTGCCGTTCCCCCGGATGACCTGGGCCGAGGCGACGGAATCGTACGGCACCGACAAGCCCGACCTTCGTATCGATTGGCGGATCGAGGACTTCTCGAATGTCCTCGGCGGCCGGGGCTTCGGCATCATTGACGGAGCGATTGCGGCGGGAGGAAGAGCCAGGGGGTTCGTCGTCCCCGGCGGCGCGTCGCTGTCCCGCTCGCGCCTCGATGCGATCAACGACACGGCGCGGGAGGCGGGTGCCAGGGGCGCTTTGTGGATGAAATGCACCGAGGAGGGCTTCACCGGGCCCGCGGCCCGTTCGGTCGACGAGGAAGCCGGTCCCATCCTGCGATCAGATTTCGGACTCGCGTCGGGCGACCTCCTCGTGTTGGTCGCCGGACCGGATTCCGAGAGCTCGCCCTCGCTCGACGTGCTTCGCCGGCAGCTCGGCTCGGAACTCGGAGCCGTGAGGGAGGGCGAGGAGTGGGTGTGGGTGACAGACTTTCCGCTGTTCGAGGCCGATCCCGAGACCGGGGCTCCAGCGGCCAGTCACCATCCGTTCACCATGCCCGTGGACGTGACGCCCGAAGCGCTGCTCGCGGATCCGTTTTCGGTGCGATCTCGTGCGTACGACCTCGTGCTGAACGGTACCGAGTTGGCCAGCGGCAGCATCCGGTGCCACGTGCCGGCCCTCCAGAGGGCGATCCTCGAGGTGCTGGGCATGACGCCGGAACAGGTGGACGCACGGTTCGGGTTCCTGCTGGAGGCATTCCGCTATGGCGTGCCGCCGCATGGAGGTTTCGCGCTCGGCCTCGATCGACTCGTGGCTCTGATGGTGAACGTGTCGTCCCTCAGGGACGTGATCGCGTTTCCGAAGACCACGGCTGCCCGGGGACTGATGGAGGGAGCCCCCTCAGGCGTGGACGACGAGTTGCTGGCGGATCTGGGCATCCGGCTGGCCGGAAAGCGGGCCGCAGCCGATGAGTGATTCGGACGCTGTGAGCTCGGGTTCGCTGGATGCACCGGTGATCCAGCACCGCCTTTCAGCCGAGGGGGCCGACGAGCTGCTCCTGGCCGGTGTGAACGACGTTCACCTGAAGGCCCTGGCTCGACTGGGTGACCTCCGCGTCATTCTCCGGAACGACCAGTTGATCCTCTCGGGAGACGTCGAGGCGGTGGAGCGCTGTACGCCGGTCGCTCAGAGAATGGTCCGCATGGCCCAGCTCACCCGTTCCTTCGATCTGGCGGATGTAGAGCGTTTCTTCGCCGAGGCGGAAAAGGAGCCGCTCACGCCGGTTCCGGAATCGGATGAGGAAGTTGTAGCACTTCCGGGAGCACGTAAGGTCATACGGCCTAAGTCCAAGGGGCAAAAAGACTACCTAGCTGCCATACGAAAGAACGACATCGTAGTCGGAATCGGACCCGCCGGGACGGGGAAGACGTATCTGGGCGTGGCAATGGCCGTCGATGCCCTGGCCCGAAAGCGCGTGCGGCGGATCATCCTGACCCGTCCCGCGGTGGAAGCGGGCGAGGCGCTGGGCTTCCTTCCCGGCGACATTCGCGACAAGGTGGATCCCTACCTGAGGCCGCTGTACGACGCTCTGGAGGACATGCTCCCGGCGGACCGGATGCGCCGCGCGATCGAGGAGCGCACCATCGAGATCGCGCCCCTGGCCTACATGCGCGGCCGCACCCTCTCTGATGCCTTCCTGATCCTGGATGAGGCGCAGAACGCGACGACGGCCCAGATGAAGATGTTCCTTACCCGCCTCGGTTTGAACTCGCGGACGGTGATCACGGGTGACAAGACCCAGATCGATCTCCCTCGTCCGCAGGAGTCGGGTCTTCTGGAGATCGAGCAGATCCTCAAGTCCGTAGACGGGATCGACTTCGTCTACCTGAGCGAATCGGATGTGGTGCGGCACCGACTGGTGAAGGAGATCATCCGGGCGTACGCGAATCACGACACCGAGAACAGGCAGGGCGGATGAGTACGGCCCGGTTCCGGGAGACGTGGCGCGACGCGGCTCGCGCGATCGACCGACGTCCAGGCGAAGGCTGGCGTGACCAGCTGTTCCACCACGGCTTCCGTGTCTTCGTGGTGGTGGCGATCGCGATAGCCGTTCCACTCCTGTTCCGGAGCCACACGCTCCCCGAGACCGTGGATGTCCAGGAGGGCGCGGTCGCCACGGAGGACGTGATTGCCGCGTTCGAATTCGCTGTTCCTAAACGGCCGGAGCTTCTGGCGAGGGAGCGGGAGAACGCCGAGCGGGTGGTGCTCCAGGTCTATGTCCTCGACGTTGCGGCCGCGGACACGGCGCTGGCCAACGTGGGCCGCTTCTTCGAGCAGGCTGATTCGTTGTTCGGGTCAAGCCCGGAGGCTGCCGATCTGGCGGCTGCGCGCGATTTCCTCGCCTCAAGCGGCCTTTCGGTGACCGATGCCCAGCTCAACTATCTGGCCGATCCACTCCGCCGTGCGGCTCTTCGCAGTTCGATCGAAACGGCGTTCCAGAGGCTGCTGCCGACCGGTGTGGCGGCTTTGCTGGATTCCGGGGGGCAGTCTTCGGCCTATGTGAGCGTGCGTGGGGAGACGGACCGCCTGGTGCCGAGGGACTCCATCATCACGTTGAATCGATTCAGCGAAGACGCGCTGGTGTACGCGCCGCAGGACGCTTCGGTTGATGGCTTCCAGATCTACTCGAGCCTGCTGATCCGGTTCCGGAAACCGACGCTGCTTCCGGACGACCTGGCGACGCGGATGGCCCGCGAGCAGGCCCGGGCGGCGGTCGATACGGTGTCCGATGTGATCCTCGAGGGCGAGCGCATCGTAACGGCTCACGAGCGGGTGGGAAGCCGTGAGCTGCACCGGCTGAGCGCCTACAACGCCGAGCTGGTGGGCAGGGGGCTGGCGGGGAGCACGAGCCGGCGGCTGGCGGCGGCCGGGAGCATCCTGTACACGGGAATCCTCATCGCGCTGCTGGCGGCCGTGGTCCTGATGTTCAGGCCCGCGATCTACCGGGACGTGCGAGCGTATCTGATCGTGATGGGGCTGGTAGCGCTGGTCATGGTATCGGCCAACCTGATACAGCAGGCCGGCTATCCATCGGAACTCATCCCGGTCGCGCTTCTCGCGCTCCTGGTCGGAGCGCTGTACGACGGGCTCATCGCTTTCGTGGCCGTGGCCGTGGTCGCGGCGATCGTCGGAGGGCAGATCGTCCTGCTTGGCGAGGCGGTGTTCGCTCTCGCCGCAGTGAGCGTTCCGTTCAAGATGATCGCGGCCGGCGGTGCCGGGGCCCTCGGGATCCGGCGGGTGCGCCGGCGCAGCCACAGCTGGGTGCTCATCGCCTTGATCGGCGGTGCGTATTTCCTGGCCGGCGTGGCGATCGTTCTTCTCCGCTCGTTGCCGGTCCAGGAGATCCTGCAGTCACTGTTCTGGGGGGGTGTCAGCGCCACCCTGTGTACGGTACTCGCGGTGGCCGCGGTCATTCCAGCCCTCGAGAAGCTGACGGGTGTCAGCACCGATCAGACGCTCCTCGAGCTCAGCGACCTCAACGCGCCCCTCCTTCGCGAGCTCTCACGCGAGGCGCCCGGGACCTACGCTCACTCCATCAACGTGGCGAACCTCGCCGAAGCCGCCTGCCTGGGAATCGGGGCGAACGCGCTGCTGGTGAGGGCCGGTGTCTACTATCACGACATCGGCAAGATGGCGAACCCGCAGTTCTTCGTGGAGAACCAGCCGCGTGGCCGGAATCCACACGACCGACTGCCCCCGCGCCGCAGCGCCGCGATCATCAGGGACCACGTCAAGGACGGGCTTCGTCTCGCGTCCGAACACCGCTTGCCCCGGGTGATTCACGACTTCATCCGGGAGCACCACGGCACGACGATGATCTCCTTCTTCCTGGACAAGGCACGGGAAGCGGAGCCGGATCTCGATCTCGATCCCTCCGACTTCGCCTACCCGGGTCCCAAGCCGCAGAGCCGGGAGACCGGGGTCGTCATGCTGGCCGATGCGATCGAATCGGCGACCCGCGTTCTCCAGGACCCGACGCCGGATCGGATTCGCGCCACGATCGATCACCTGGTCAACGCCCGAATCGCCGAGAACCAGTTGGACCAGTGCCCGCTCACGCTGCGGGACCTGGAGATCGCGAAAGCCGAGTTCGCGCGTGTCCTGATCGGAATGTACCATCGCCGGATCGATTATCCGTCAGGGATACAGGCGGTGGCGAAGCCTCCGGTTTCCGAAGAGGCTGGAGAGGCCGAAGAGGATGGAGAGGATGGATCCGGGGCCGGCGCGACGCCGGCCTGATCCGCTCCGGCCCGCCATGCCACTCGCACTGCATTTCAACCGACTCGGAGACTGGCCAGGCCTCGAAGAGCGTGAACCGATCCTGAGACGGGCCGCGCTGGCTGCGCTCGAGTCACAGGGGGAGCGCGAGGGAGAGGTGTCGTACACGTTTATCTCCGCAGAGGAGATCCGCGCGCTCAACCGCGACTATCTCGAACACGACCGGTCCACGGACGTCATCGCGTTCGACCTGGGTGAGGGCCTGAGCCTGCTGGGTGACGTCTACATTTCCCCTGAAGTCGCAGCGGCCAACGCAGCCGAGCACGGCGAAGTCGAGCAGCGTGAGATCCTGAGACTGGTCGTGCATGGTTCCCTTCACGTCGCGGGCCTGGATCACCCCGAAGGCCCCGGGAGGGAGACCGCACCGATGTTCGCGCTGCAGGAGGAGTTGCTGCGGTCCATCGTGGACGGATAGCCTTAGCGCACACGAACCCGGCAACGAGAGCAGGCGGCCGACATGCAGCGGATCGGACAGCGTCTCAGACGTTACCTCATGACGGGACTGATCGTGATCGCGCCGATCGGCGTCACGGTCTGGGTCCTTTCGTGGCTGTTTCTGAAGCTGGATCCCATCATTGGCCGGCACCTTCCCAGGATCTACGGCTTCGAGCCTCGCGGCCTTGGAATCGTGGCCCTCCTGGCGCTCCTGATCATAGTGGGCTGGGCTTCACAGAAGGCGATGGGCCGACGGGCGCTTCGAGTCTGGAACGCGGTGGCGAACCGCGTTCCGGTTGCGCGCAGATTGTACAGTGCTTCCTCGCATGTATTCGAAGCCGTCCTGACCCGTGACCAGAAGCTCTTCCGGCACTGTGCCATGATCGAGTATCCTTCACCCGGATCTCATACGCTGGTATTCGAGACCGCGGATGCGGCGCGTGAGGTGGAAGACGTGATCGGAGAGCCCTCGGTTGCGGTATTCGTACCTACGGTGCCCAATCCGACCTCGGGTTTCCTGCTCTTCGTCCCGCGCAGCCGGGTACGCAGGCTGGACATGACGGTGGAAGAGGGATTCAAGGTGATCCTGTCCGCCGGAATGGCCGTGCCTGAGTCGGCCGGGGCGCAACCTTCGTTGGACGACCGATGAGCGACAAGACCGACCAGATGGAACAGGTGCTGGAGCAGGTGCTCGGTCTCCTCGAGGCCCGCGACTACGAAGGCCTCAGCGGAGCCCTCCAGGGCATGCACGCCAGTGACCTGGCCGACCTCGTCGAGCACCTCGAAGACGAGGAACGGCTCGCACTCTTTCACCATCTGCCCTCGGACCTGGCGGCGGACGCGCTTGCCGAGATGGAGGAAGTCGAGCGTCCCGGGGAACTGCTTCTGCAGCTCGAGCCGGAGCGCGCCGCAGAGATCGTCCACGAAATGGCGGATGACGATGCCGCCGATGTGATCGGTGACCTGGAGCCGGAGCAGCAGGCCCAGGTCCTGGCGGCTGTAGCGGACGAACAAGCGGCGGAAATCGAAGAGCTTCTGACCTTCCCGGAGGAATCGGCCGGTGGGCTGATGACCCGCGAGGTGCTCTCTGTTTCGACCCGACTCACCGCCGGTGAGGCGATCGCCGAGATCCGGAGGCAGGCACACGAGGACTTCGACTTCTACACCATCTTCGTGGTCGACCCGGACGGCACGTTCCGGGGAGTGGTCGCGCTCAGGGACCTGGTCATCGCCGACCCGGCGGTGTCGATCGCTGACCTGACCGAGGAGCCTCCGGCTGTCGTCAATGTCGAGACCGACCAGGAGGAAGTCGGGAAGATTCTCTCCCGCTACAACCTCGCTTCCCTCGGAGTCGTGGACGCGCTCGGACGCCTGGTGGGCCGCATCACCTTCGACGATGTGATCGACGTGGTGGAGGCGGAGGCTACCGAGGATATCTTTCGGTTCGCCGCCGTGTCCGACGAAGAGGAGGTTCGGGGGACGACCGTGGATGCGATCAAGAGCCGTCTACCCTGGCTGATTCTCAGCGTGGTCACCGCGGTGGTAGCCTCGTCCGTGGTGTTCGTCTACCAGAGCACCATTGAGGCGATGGCCCTGCTGGCCGTGGCCATGCCGGTCATTGCCGGCGTGGGCGGCAACGCCGGTACCCAGGCGCTGGCGGTTACGATTCGGCGAATCGCCCTTTCGGAGGAGACCGTGGGCGAGCGCCTCGGGGTGATCTGGAAGGAACTCGTCGTCGGCCTGGTGAACGGACTCGTGATCGGGATCGTGGCCGCGGTGCTGGGACTTCTGTTCACGGACGCCGGGATCATGTTCGGGGTCGTCGTATTGCTCGCGATGTGGGGCAGCCTGGTGGTCGCCTCGTTCGCCGGGGCTTTCATCCCGATCTTCCTCGAGCGGGTCGGCGTTGACCCGGCCGTGGCCTCGTCCCCGTTCGTCACCACCCTCACTGATCTGTGGGGCTTCTTCCTCCTCCTCGGCCTGGCGACGGCCGTGCTGATGTGACCGTGGGCGTCCCCCGGGGTGTCATCAGGGCGTCGGAAACGGGACCGTGCAAAAAGCGACGGACGGCCATCGCCCGCGACGTGTCGGCACCCGATTCAGCCATCCGATCCGATCCACGGCCCGACCACAGGGGTGACGGAACTCTGCGGGAACCCCCTGAAGATTCGCGTGTTCTAGCCGGCACGGTGAGTGCATTCAGGCGCAGAGCGTGGCGGGCGGGCGGCGGCACCGATATTGCCCGGATGACACCCGAATACGTGCATCCGGGCCCCAAAAAGGCGGCCCGGCGCCAAACAGATATATGGAGTGATACCCCATGACGAGACTGCGCACAGGTGCCCTGGCCCTCCTGGTGTCGGCGGCGTTCGTTGGCTGTGGCGATAGCAATCCCAGCGACCCGGGCCCCGGGACCACCCTCACGCTGGGCATCGTGAGTGGAGACGCCCAGGTAGGGGCCATCGGAGTCGCTCTTCCGGCGCCCCTGACCGTCCAGGTCGAGGACCAGAACGGGGATCCTGTGAGCGGTACGACCGTCACCTGGTCCCTGGCATCGGCGGCGGGCCCGAACTCGAGCCTGAGCTCCAACAGTACGCCGACGGGAACCGACGGACGCGCGTCGGTCTCGTTTACGCTCGGCGACGCTGCGGGAACGTATGAGGTACGCTCCTCGGTGACCGGATCGTCGGCCACGTTCTCTGTCGAGGCCACGGCGTCCGGAGCGCTTTCCGTCGTGTCGGGAGACGGCCAGGTCGGGCTGGCCGGGCAGACCGCAGCGCAGCCGCTCGTGGTGAGGGCGGTGGGTACGGGGGGAGTGCCCGTTCCCGGTCTGGAAGTGACGTTCACGGTGACACAGTCCGCCGGCGCGGGTGCGGCCGTCAATCCGGCCACGGTGACTACCGGAGGCGACGGGCAGGCTTCGACGACTCTCACCTTCGGTGACGCCAACGGTGCCGTGAGCATCAGCGCCGGGGCCAGCGGCTCGACGGCCGAGTTCTCGGGCTACGCCTGCGGCGGTGACGCGAGCGCGGCAGTTCTGGATCTGCAGCCCGGAGAGGACGCCGTCGTCAGCGGTGCGGATCTGGCGTGCCTGCAACTCCCTGCGCACGCGGTGGGGGCGGAGTATGAGGTGGTGGTCACCCCGCTGCCCCAGGCGCTTGGCTTCAACGACATGACGCTGGCCATCGGCGGTTCCGCAGCGCCCTCGCCGGCCGTCGTCTCGGGGACTGGCGCACAACGGGCCTCGTTCTCTCTGTTCGGGGCCGGGGCCGATCTGACGGGTTGGCGGGGTCCGCAGTACGACTGGGACACGCAGCTTCGTGAGATGGAGCGCCCGCTCAGACCGTCGATCCGGGCCAACGCGGTCAGCGGGTCGAGTTTCGGCTTGATGGCCGCCGCCCCGCAGCTGGGAGACGTGATGGACTTCGGGTTCTCCTGCGTGACTCAAACCCAGTTCCCGAACACTCCCACGGACATCACGGCGGAAGTGGTCAGCGTAAGCAACAACGCGGTGATCTTCGAGGACACGCTGTCTCGCGGCGCCTTCACGGCAGCCGAGTACGACGACATCGCGCTCAATTTCGACAACGTGATCATCGGAACGGACACGCTCTACTTCGGTGCGCCGTCCGATGTGCCGGGGGACATTGCTCCTGGACAGGTCGTCATCCTGTACTCGCAGGGCGTCAACCAGATGACCGAAGACTACACGAACGGCTTCATCGCCGGGTTCTTCTGTCCACTCGATCTCGGTTTCAGCGGCGGAAACGACGCCAAGATGTTCTACTTGCTGGTGCCCGATCCGACCGGTGATCTCACGCCTGGCAACGACGCCAACCTGCTGACGAAGACGAACGTGCTGCGGATCACGGACAACACCGTGGCGCACGAGTTCCAGCACCTGATCAACGCCCAGGTCGGGACGGGTGCGGCCGAGGAGGTGTGGATCAACGAGGGCCTTTCGCACCTCGCCGAGGAAGTGGTGGGCCATGCAGCGGGCCAGGTGGAAGGCCTTACGGATTTTGCTCCGGGGAATGAGCTGGGCGCGTCCGACTTCCTTCAGTCAGCGGCCGCCCTGGAAGTCGTCAACAAGTGGTACCTGGGCAACTGGGTGAACCTGGGCTTCTACCTCGACGCCCCGGGCGACACGGCGGCGCTTCTCAACGCTGAAGATCCGCTCGGCATGGAGACGTTCCGAATGCGGGGAGCGAACTGGAGTTTCCTCCGCTATCTGCTGGACCGGTTCGGGGACCCGGCGACCGAGTGGCAGCTGACCCGGGCGTTGATCACGGATGCCGCTACGAACTCCCGGCAGGCGGTGACCAACGTGTTCGGAGTTTCGTTCGACCAGCTGGCGGCGGAGTGGGCTGCCATGCTGGTGGTGGAGGATCGGGACGATCTTGGCGGGCCGGTCCGGGCCTCGCTGCAGACGACGTCGTACCGGATGCGCGATATCTACGACAACCCGAGCATCGGCGGCATCGCCAGCCCGACGGGAAGTTGGCCGCTGATGCCGGTAAGCCGTGTCCTGAACGTATCCAGTTCCCTGAACATGGACCTGTTCACTGCTACGTCGTCGTACGTGACTCTGCGTGCGAACGCGGCGACGGGTGGGACCGGCCTGCGCCTGATGGAAACTGGCACTGGCGCCGACGTGAATGCCGCGATCATGCCGTACATGACGATCGTGCGCACGAAGTAGAGAAGCAGGCCGCGCCGCTCAACGGCGCGTTCAGCGATTCACAGGGCTGACGGCCACGCCGGGATTCCCGGCGTGGCCGTCTCCCGTTCCACTTCTTGCAGGCGCGGGTCATCCAGGGCAGTTTCGCCTGCATGGATGAGTCCACCGCACGTCCGCTCACACCGCCGCTGCAGGACCTGGCCGACCGGTTCCGATCGGGCGATCCCCTGGCCCTGGCTCGCTGCATCACCCGGGTCGAGAACCAGACCGCCGGTTTCGAAGACCTGTTGCATGTACTCCATGAGGGAGTCGGACGGGCAAGGCGGACCGGGCTGACGGGTCCGCCCGGAGCCGGGAAGTCCACGCTCACGGCAGCCGTGGCGCGGCTGCTGCGCGATCGCGGCGAGACAGTGGGCATCGTGGCGGTGGATCCGAGCAGCCCGTTCACCGGGGGCGCTCTGCTGGGCGATCGGGTGCGCATGGACGACCTGGCCACCGAGCCGGGGATCTTCATTCGCTCCATGGCCAGCCGGGGCTCGCATGGCGGTCTCGCCACAACCACCCGCGAGGCCGCTGATCTCATGGACGCGTTCGGTTTCGACCATGTCCTTCTCGAGACGGTAGGCGTAGGCCAGTCGGAACTGGAGGTCGCGACGAACGCGGATTCCACGGTCGTCGTCCTCGTCCCCGAGTCCGGGGACGGGATCCAGGCCATGAAGGCGGGGCTGATGGAGGTGGCGGACCTGTTCGTGGTGAACAAGGCGGATCGACCGGGCGCCGACCGACTGAAGAAGGAAATCGAAGTCGTCCAGGCCATCCGGGCGGGAAGTCCGATGGCCGCCGCTCCGGCGCACCATGGAGTCGACTTTTCGGCCCTCGCCCTCGCCGGCTCGAAACCGCCGGAGGACGGAGACGACGAATCCGCCGACGCTCCGCGGGTCCCGGACTGGGAGGCCCCCGTGTTGAAGTGCACCGCATCCAGCGGAGAGGGGGTCGCCGAGATCGTAGATCGCCTGGACGCCCATTTCGGTTGGCTGCAGGACACGGGCATGCTGAACGAGCAGCGGCGCCTGGCCGCGATCGAGCATACCCGGCGCGTTCTCGAACGGGCGGTCCAGCGACAGGCCTCGAAGGTGTGGAAGGAGTGGATCGGCGACGAAGGGCAGAGCGCGGACCAGGTGGAAGGCTCGCCGTACGAGATCGCGCGCAAGCTTGCACGCCGTCTGGGGCCGCGACCAGAGAAGTAACTTCCTCGCCCGGGCCTCCGTCCTGCGGACCGAACTGGAACGGCCTCGCACCCATCGCGTATATTCGTGCACGGCATCCGTGTGTACGGAACGCCTGATACCACCGAGGAAGGACTACTGAATGAGTTCCGTGATCGATACCGAGCTCCCCGGTTCCGCTGACCTGCAGCAGGAAGTGGAGCGCCGCCGGCGGGAGCTGGCCGAACTCGAGACGAAGCTGGCGGCCTGGAACGCGGCGGCGGCAGCCACCCCGCAACGAGACGACACGGACTTCACGACGGTGTCGGGGCAACCTGTTCGCGCGCTGTACACGCCGCTCGATACGCGGGGCGACGATTACATCGGAGATGTGGGCCTTCCGGGGGAGTACCCGTTCACTCGTGGTCCCTACGCCACCATGTACCGGACGAGGCTCTGGACGAAGCGGCTTTTCTCGGGCTTTGCCACGGCTGAAGAGACGAACGAACGCTACAAGTTTCTCCTGGCCCGCGGTACGACGGGTCTGTCGGTGGCCTTCGACTTTCCGACCCTGATGGGATACGACTCGGACGATCCGCTCTCAGAAGGCGAGGTAGGGAAGTGCGGCGTGGCAATCGCCAGCCTGGCCGACATGGAGACCTTGTTCGACGGCATTCCGCTGGACCGGGTCTCGGTCTCCATGACGATCAACGGTCCCGCGATCATGCTGTACTGCTTCCTCCTGGCGGCGGCCGAGAAGCAGGGTGTTCCGTCCGAGAAGGTCACGGGGACCATTCAGAACGACATCCTGAAAGAGTACCAGGCCCAGCACGCGTGGATCTATCCCCCCAAACCGGCCCTCAAGATCATCACCGACGTCTTTGAATGGTCCAGCGCCCACGCGCCGAAGTTCAACACGATTTCGATCTCCGGATACCACATTCGCGAGGCCGGCTCCACGGCGGTGGAGGAACTGGCGTTCACCTTGAAGAACGGCTTCACGTACGTCGAGGAGGGCATCGCTCGCGGTCTCGACGTGGATGAATTCGCGCCGAGGCTGTCTTTCTTCTGGGACGTGCACAACGACTTCTTCGAAGAGATCGCCAAGTTCAGGGCCGGCCGCCGTATATGGGCCCGGCACATGCGGGAGATCTACGGCGCCAAACGGCCCGAGAGCTGGCGCCTGCGCACCCACGCCCAGACCGCGGGCGTGACGCTGACGGCTCAGCAGCCCCACAACAACATCGTCCGGGTCGCCTACCAGGGCCTGGCCGCCGTACTTGGCGGGACGCAGTCGCTTCATACGAACGCCATGGACGAGACCCTGGCTCTGCCGACCGAGCACGCCGTACGGATCGCCCTGCGCACTCAGCAGATTCTGGCCTTCGAGACCGGTGTCCCGAACACGATCGATCCGCTGGCCGGCTCGTACTTCGTCGAGAGCATGACGGACGAACTGGAACGACAGGCCGAGGAGATCTTCACCGAGATCGACGATCTCGGCGGGGTCGTGGCGGGGATCGAGTCGGGTTACTTCCAGGCCCGGATCGCCCGGTCCGCAAGGCGATTTCAGGACGAGGTCGAGGCCAACAGTCGCCTCGTCGTGGGGTTGAATGCCTTCAAGGAAGAGGGCGAGGCCGACATCGAGATCCTCAAGATCGACGAGTCCGCCGGCGAGTCGCAGAGCCGCCGCCTGGCCACCCTCCGTGAGACGCGCGACGGCGATGCGGTGGAGCGCACCCTGGCCGCCCTGACCGAGGCGGCGCGGGCCGACGAGAATCTGATGGCCCCCATGCTGGACGCGGTCCGCAGCTACGCCACGCTGGGCGAGATTCGGGGCGCGCTCGAGAGCGTCTACGGCCGGTTCCAGGAGCCCGTGGCCTTTTGACGGGGACTCCAGCCGGGTACCTTGAAGGCGCCGCGGGAGGCGGTTTGTCAGCCGCGGCCCGGCGTCTCCATTCGGAGCGAATTCGTCATGGTTGAGAGAAAGATCCGCGTACTGGTCGCCAAGCCGGGACTGGACGGCCACGACCGCGGCGCGAAGGTCATCGCCGCCTCCCTTCGGGACGCGGGGATGGAGGTGATCTATACGGGGCTGCACCAGACCCCCGAGAAGATCGCTGCCACGGCCCTGCAGGAAGACGTGGATGTCGTGGCTCTGTCGATCCTGTCCGGGGCCCACATGACCCTGTTCCCGCGCGTGGCGAATCTGATGCGCGAGAACGGCATGGACGACGTCCTCATCACGGGTGGCGGTATCATCCCGCAGGAGGACGTCGAGGCGCTCCAGGCACTCGGCATCGGTCGACTCTTCGGGCCGGGAACGGCGACGGGCGAGGCGGCCGCGTACATCCGCGAGTGGTTCCTCGCGAACCGCGCGGACGACGAGATCTGATGGCCGAACCGTCCCGGATGCGGATGATGGTGGACGAGGTTCGCGCGCTCGAGGACCGACTGCGCGAGGGCGGCGGCCCGAAGCGGATCGAGCGCCAGCACAGCCAGGGCAAGCTCACCGCCCGGGAACGGATCGACCTGCTGATCGATCCCGGTGGCGGGTTCCTCGAGATCGGCCTCCTCCTGGCCTACGACCAGTACGACGGGCAGGCGCCCGGCGTGGGCGTGGTGACCGGTATCGGCGAGGTATGCGGCCGGCCCGTAGTCATCGTAGCGAACGATGCCACGGTGAAGGCCGGGAGCTGGTGGCCCGAGACGATTCCCAAGAAGCTGCGGGCGCAGGAGATCGCCATGCGCTGCCGGGTGCCGATCATCTACCTCGTGGACTCGGCCGGTATCAACCTGCCCTACCAGGCCGGCGTGTTCCCGGGCAAGTATGGGGCGAGCCGGCTGTTCTACTACAACTCGATCATGAGGCACTACCTGGACGTACCGCAGATCTCGGCCGTAATGGGGCCGTGCATCGCGGGTGGCGCCTACCTTCCGGCTCTTTCGGACGTGATCGTGATGGTGGACGGCACGAGCTTCATGGGATTGGGCGGTCCGAACCTGGTGAAGGGTGCGACCGGCCAGGACGTCGAGGCCGAGGTGCTGGGCGGCGCCTCGACGCACAATCGGATCAGCGGTGTCGCCCACTACGAGGTGCCCGACGACGAAGCCTGCGTGGCCAAGATTCGTGAGCTGGTGAGCGATCTGCCACCCGCCCGACTCCCGGAGCCCGTCGATGAGCCCCAGCCGCCAGTGCGTCCCCTCGACCAGGCCTACGAGCTCATGCCGCAGGACCACCGGCAGCCGTACGAATTGGAGGCGGTTCTGGAGACGTTCCTCGATGCGGGGAAGTTCGACGAATTCCAGGCGGGATACGCACCGGAGATGCTCACGGCCGTGGCCCGCCTGCGAGGCCGGCGTGTCGGGGTGATCGCCAATCGACGCGGCATGTTCAAGGACCCGAAGGGAGGGCGGCCGAAGTTCGGCGGGATCATCTACGCGGACAGTGCCGAGAAGGTGGCCTACTTCATGGACATGTGTGACCGGCACAAGATCCCGCTGCTGTACGTGCAGGATGTGAGCGGATTCATGGTCGGGACGGAGGCCGAGCACTCGGGGATCATCCGGGCCGGGGCCCGCATGGTCGAGGCGATGTCCGTGGCCCGCGTTCCGAAGATCGTCCTCACCACTGGCCACGCGAGCGGGGCAGGCTACTACGCGATGGCCGGACAGGGATTCGACCCCGACTTCATCTTTACCTGGCCCACGGGACGGATGGGCGTGATGGAGGGCGAGTCGGCGGTGCGCGCCGTGTACGGCCCCAGGATCGACAAGGCGCGCGCGGAAGGCGTTCCGCTCGACGCGGAGACCGAGGCCGAGATGGAGTCCACGCGGGACGAGTACGAGCGAAACCTCGATGCCCGCTACGCGGCGGCCCGCGGGTACGTGGACGCGATCATCGCCCCTGAGGACACGCGCGACGTGCTGGACCTGGCCCTTCGCACGGCCCTCGAGAACCCGGCCCCGCACATCGGAGCCTTCACCCTCCCGGACCACGCCTGATGGCCGGGCGCATCGTTCGGGTGGCGTCCGGGCAGGGGTTCTGGGGCGACTGGCAAGAGGCCCCGAAGCTCCAGGTGAGAAGTGGCGACATCGACTATCTGATGCTCGACTACCTCGCCGAAATTACCATGTCCATCCTGCAGAAGCAGCGCGTGAAGGATCCGACCGCCGGATACGCCCGTGACTTCGTGCCCTTGATGCTGGATCTCGCTCCCGAACTCGTCGAGGGAGGGGTGCGCGTGGTCACCAACGCGGGCGGCGTGAACCCGGCCGCCTGCCGTGATGCCCTGGTGGCTGGCCTCGCCGACGTGCAGACGACCCGGCCGCTGCGCATCGCGATCGTCACCGGCGACGACCTGATGGACCGTCTCGGCGACCTGCTCGACGCGGGCCACGAGCTCAGGAACATGGAAACGGGGGCTCCCCTGTCCGACATCAGGGACCGGGTCTACAGCGCCAACGCCTATATCGGTATGGAGCCCATCCTGGAAGCGCTGGGGCAGGGCGCCGACATCATCGTCACAGGGCGCTCGACCGACACGGCCCTGACCTATGGCCCGCTGGTGCACGAGTTCGGGTGGGCGCACGACGACTGGGACCGGATCGCGGCGGGCGTCGTGGCCGGCCACATCAACGAGTGCGGGGCGCAGGCCGCGGGCGGTAACACGCTGTTCGACTGGCAAGGCGTCGACCTGGCGATCCCCGGGTACCCGATCATCGAGGCCACGGCGGACGGCTCGTTCGTGGTCACCAAGCATCCCGGCCTGGGCGGCAGGGTGACCTGGACCAGCGTCACCGAGCAGCTGGTGTACGAGATGGGTGACCCGGCGGACTACATCACGCCAGATTGCGTGGCCGATTTTGGGACGGTCACGGTGGCCGACCTGGGAGGTGACCGGGTAAGGGTCAGCGGCGTCACCGGCGGTCCGCGAACGGGCCTGCTCAAGGTGTCCATCGCGTATCACGACGGATTCAAGGCCACCGGGAACCTCACCTACGCGGGACCGGATGCCCTGGCCAAGGCCCGCCGGGCGGACGAGGTGTTGCGAGCGCGTCTGGACCGGGCCGGGTTGGTGTTCGACGAGATCCGCACGGAGTTCGTGGGAGCCGGCGCCTGTCTCGGCCTGGAGCCCGGTCCTTCGGCGGCGGATCTTCCCGAGGTCGGGTTGCGGGTCGGCGTGCGGGCTCCCGACCGGGCTCCCGTCGAGGCCTTCACGCGCGAGATCGCTCCGCTCATCCTCGCCGGCCCGCCGTCGGTGACCGGGTTCGCCGGCGGGCGACCGCGGGTGCAGGAGGTGATGGCGTACTGGCCTGCCCTGATCGACAGGACAGCCGTCGAGTCCGAGCTTCGCGTCGAGGTCAACGATGCCTGAGATCCTCTCGCAAGGGGAAGTGAACGGATGAAGGTTCCTCTCTCGCGCATCGCGTTCGCCCGGTCGGGCGACAAGGGGGACACCGCCAACGTGGGGGTCATCGCTCTCGCCCCGGAGGCGTACGAGCACCTGGTGAACCAGGTCACCCCGGAGCGAGTGAAGGCCCACTTTTCCGGCGTATGCCGCGGCGACGTGGAGCGCTTCGAGCTCCCGAACCTCTCCGCCCTGAACTTCCTGCTGCACGAATCACTGGGTGGCGGCGGGACCGTGTCTCTCATGCTCGATGCCCAGGGAAAAACCTTTGGAGCCGGCATCCTGGCGCTCGAGGTGGAGGTGCCGGAGGACGTCGTGGCGGTCTGCGACCGGGTCGTTGCGGGAGAGATCCCGGGTCGTCCGCCCGGGGAGGAATAGCCCTTGGCCTCGCAGGTTCTCTATACCGTCGACGAGGGCACGGGAGTCGCTCGCGTCACCCTGGACCGGCCCGAGCGCCGAAACGCGCTCAATCGTGCGCTGGTCGAGGAGTTGAAGAATTCGCTGGCCCTCGCGGAGTCCGACGAACGTGTCCGGGTAATCGCAATCGGCGGTTCGGGGCCGGACTTCTGTGCAGGGGCGGATCTTCGCGAACTGCAGGAGGCCGTAGAGGCGGGGCCCGATTCGAGCCTTGCGGAAGCCCTGGCGCTGGGCGATCTGTTCATTCTCATCCGCAAGCTCGAGAAGCCCGTTGTAGCCCTGGTTCATGGTCAGGCGCTGGCCGGAGGCGCGGGCCTCGCCACCGCCTGCGACCTCGTGCTGGCCAGATCCGATGCTCGGCTGGGCTACCCGGAGGTCCGGCTGGGCTTCGTCCCGGCGATGGTCATGGCGATTCTCAGGCGTTCCCTGGGAGAGAAGCGGGCCTTCGAGTTGATCGCGCTCGGCAACTCGATCGACGCGGATACCGCGCATCGGTTCGGGCTGGTCAACCGCGTATTCGAAGCGGACTCGTTCGATCAGGAGGCTGCTGCGTTCCTCGAGACGCTGGCCTCCCGCAGCGCGAGTGCGGTGGCTCTTTCCAAGCGCTTGCTGTACCGGATCGAAGGGGCCAGCTTCGAGGCGGCGATCCACGAGGGAGCGCAGGTGAACGTGATCGCGCGCGAGACCGACGACTGTCGAGAGGGAGTCCGCCGGTTCCTCGAACGAGCGGATCGCTGAACACGAAACAGGGGCGGGTATCATATGAGTGAACAGGCGGCGGAGCCCGTCGCGGGCCGGAACCGCATCTCGACCACGGCCGTGGGCCTCGGGGCCGTCGGTCTCGCCGCCGGGCTCGGCGGGGTCGGCCTGCTGGATATGGGCACGAGGATCGGCGTCGAAGGCGGAATACTGCTGCTGGTGGCCGCGCTCGGCCTGCTCGCGGTCGCGATCGGCGGTCGGCCTTTCGGCCCGGCGGTGGAAGGGTCGCTGGACCTGTCCTCCAGGCTGGGGCTCGGGTTGCTCGGCGGTGCGCTTGCCGGTCTGGTGCACGGGCTGCTCACGGCTGCGGCCGGTAGCATTGGTCTGACCCTGCTGTTCCGGGTAGGCATCGACGTCGACCTGTCGGCCGGGCAGTACCTGTTCCGGGCTCTCTACGGATCGGCCTGGGGCCTGGCCCTGGGCGCCCTGTATCCCTTGATCCCGGGCGACGAGTTCGCCGGCAAGGGAACGACCTTCAGCCTCCTGCCGAGTCTGTACACTCTGTTCGTCGTGTACCCGGTCTTCCTGGGTCTCGGCTTTCTGGGAGTTCGGCAGGGATTCCTGACGTTTCCTTTCGTCCTGCTCGGCAACGCGATCGCCGGTCTGGTCGCGGCATGGGTGATATCGTGGGGTGCCGAGACCGACCTGGCCCCGGTGAGTGATCCGCTGGTCGAATGAAGCCGGAAGCCCGCTACTGGCTGCGTTTCCAGATGGTCATGGCGGTAGTTGGCGCCGTGCTCTGGTACGTCGGCGTAGTGTTCGACAGCGAGTATACGTCGGGACTCGGAGTCGGAGTTCTGCTGTCGGCACTGGCCCTCCGCATCCTGCGTCGGAACGCCGACGACGAGGTCGCGGAG
>JBATJK010000205.1:0-3472 GCA_049668445.1 Gemmatimonadota bacterium | reverse complement strand
ACGGCACTGAACTCGCCGACGCCCCCGATGCTCACCAGGGTGGCCGCCCACGACGCCGACTCGTAGGAATCGTCCGATGCGAGGGAAGTACCTCCGGGGCTCCGTCCGTTGAACAGCACTTCGTCTTCCTTGAAGTCCGTCGGCTTCAGGATCAACCGTGCGCCGTTGCTCAGCTTCCAGACCTCTACGCCGAGCTCCGGGATCTTCTCGCGAGCCACGACCGATCCGGGGGCGGGCAGCTCGGCGAGCAGGGGCTGGTCCGAGCCGGCGTCCTTCCACGGGTCGATGTCGGCGGCCAACGCGGCTCCGAACACCGCGGCCAGGGCCACTTCATCGGGCGCGTTGACGCCCTCCTTCTCGGGCGAGGCGGCCAGGATCACTCTATTTTCCTCGCCGATCCACTCCCTGGCGATGTCGTTGACCTCGCTGACTTCGATCGCCGGCACGAAGCGCCGGGCCAGGGCATACTCGTACTCGATCCCCGGAATCGGCTCCGCGTTCAGAAAGGCCCGCACGTATTCGGACGCCAGCCGCGAGGATTCACGCTTGTCGCGTTCGGTATACGCACGCTCGTAGGAGCGCAGAACGTCGGCCTTCTGACGCTCCAGCTCGGACTCCGTGAAGCCATAGCGCTCCACCCGTTCGGCCTCCACCAGCACCCGCTCGAGGCCCTCCTCGATCTCCCCGTCCTTCACGGTCGCCCCCAGCTGGTAGACGTCCGACTCACGCACGAACCTGCCTTTCCCCGAGCCGGCTCCGAGGAAGGGCGGATTCTCACTGGACTGGGTGATCTCGAACATTCGGAAGTTGAACATCGAGTTGTACGCCTGCTCGACGAACGTCCGGCGGTAGTCTCCGTGCGTGGCGTCCTCCGACACCGGGAGTTTCCAGGTGACGCTCACGTTGGACAGAGTGAGTTCGGGATCCGTGGCGATCGAGAAAAGGGTTTCCTCGTGACCGGGCACTGCCACGGCCGGGCGCGGGCGCTCGACTTCCGGCCCCTCGAGTGCCGCGAAGTGTTGGTGAATGAGGTCCTGGATCCACTCGGGATCGAAGTCCCCCACGGCCACGACGGCCATCAGGTCCGGTCGATACCAATCGGAGTAGAAGCGCTTGAGGGTGGCATGGTCGAACGTCTCGAGCACCTCCGGATCACCGATGGGGAGGCGTTCGGCGTACAACGATCCCTGGAAGAGAACCGGGAACTGCTGATCGCGGATTCGTGAGTAAGCCCCCTGCCCCAGGCGCCACTCCTCCAGGACGACCCCTCGCTCCTTCTCGACCTCGGTCGAATCGAAGGCCAACCCGTGTGCCCAGTCCTCCAGGATCTGAAAGGCGGTCTCGACGATTTCGGTGCTGTCCGTGGGTACGGTCAGCATGTACACGGTCTCGTCGAAACTGGTGTAGGCGTTCACATCCGCGCCGAACCGCATCCCGATGAACTGCAGGTAGTCAATGAGTTCCTGCTTCTCGAAGTGCTCGGTGCCGTTGAAGGCCATGTGCTCGAGAAAGTGGGCCAGGCCGAGCTGATCGGAATCTTCGAGTACGGATCCGGCGTTCACGACGAGCCTGAGTTCCGCGCGTTTCTCGGGTCGAGTGTTGGCACGGATGAAATAGCGGAGACCGTTGTCGAGTTGACCGACCGTCACGGCCGGATCGATGGGAAGGTCCTCGCCGAGATCCGCGGTGAAGGCATTCGCCGTATCCGCCAGGGCCTGGGCCGGGAGCCTGCCCGGTGAGGCGACGATCGCGAGACCCGCTCCGCCAACCAGGGCCAGTGCCAGCGCACCCGCCCTGATGTTCCTATTGAAACGCATGAAGCTCGTCCTGTCCGTTAGGTCGTTTCCGGCATCTGCGTGCGCGGTCGAGCTACCGACCGAGACGCACGGTTGCTACCACAATACCAGCCAGCCGAAGCAGCGTTCCGCGGGCCAAACAAAGCCGCCGGCGACCCGAAGGTCACCGGCGGCGGTACATCACCTCTGGAACGGAAGGGTTCAGACGATGCCGTACCCGAGCATCGCGTTCGCGACCTTCACGAATCCGCCGACGTTCGAACCCTGCACATAGTCCACGTAGCCGTCATCCCCACTACCGTAGATGACGCACTGCTCGTGGATGTCGTCCATGATCTTATTGAGCTTGCCGTCCACTTCGTCGCGCGTCCACGCGACGCGGGTCGAGTTCTGGCTCTGCTCCAGGCCGGAGACCGCTACGCCACCGGCGTTGGCTGCCTTGCCCGGACCGTACATGATCCTGGCTTCCTGGAACACCGCGACCGCGTCCGCGTCGCTCGGCATGTTGGCGCCCTCGGCGACTCCGATGCATCCGTTGTCCACCAGGGTGCGGGCATCTTCACCGTCGAGCTCGTTCTGCGTGGCGCTCGGGAAGGCCAGGTCGCAGGGAACGACCCAGGGGCGCTTGCCGGGCAGATACTCGCACCCGAAGTGCTCGGCATACTCGCTGATCCGGCCGCGCCGCACTTCCTTGAGCTCCTTGATCCACGCCAGTTTCTCGCGATCGATTCCCTTCGGATCGTGGATCGTGCCGCCAGAGTCCGACGCCGTCACCGGCTTCGCTTCGAGATCGAGGAGCTTCTCGATCGTGTAGATGGCGACGTTGCCGGAGCCGGAGACGGTGCACGTCTTGCCCTTCAAGCCGTCGCCCCGGTGCTGGAGCATGTTCTCCATGAAGTAGACGGTGCCGTAGCCCGTGGCCTCGGTGCGGATGAGGCTGCCGCCGAAGGCCAGGCCCTTCCCGGTCAGGATCCCGTCAAACTCGTTGACCAGGCGCTTGTACTGACCGAACAGGTAGCCGATCTCGCGTGCCCCGACGCCGATGTCGCCGGCCGGTACGTCCGTCCGGGCTCCGATATGTCGATACAGCTCGGTCATCATGGATTGGCAGAACCGCATGACCTCTCGGTCGCTCTTGCCCTTGGGATCGAAGTTGGCGCCACCCTTGCCGCCGCCCATGGGCAGCGTGGTGAGGCTGTTCTTGAACACCTGTTCGAAGCCTAGGAACTTGAGGATGCTCTGGTTCACCGTGGGGTGGAATCGCAGCCCACCCTTGTAGGGCCCGATCGAGTTGTTGAACTGGACTCTCCAGGCCCGGTCGGCGCGCACGTTGCCTTCGTCGTCCTCCCACGAAACGCGGAAGATGATGATCCGGTCCGGCTCGGTCAGCCGCTCGAGGATCTTCTCCTTGCGGTAGTCGGGATGTTCGAACGTATACGGGATGACGCTGTGTGCGACCTCGCGCACCGCTTGATGGAATTCTGATTCGCCCGGATTGCGCTTGATGACCTTGGCCATGAAGCGCTCGATTTCCTGTCGGATCTCCTTGTTGGCGGGGCTGCTCATGCTCCGTGTTCCTTTCGTGGTAACCGGTGGATCACCCTCTACACCCCCGGGAAATGGCGATTGCTATATCAAGAATCGTGCTACGGAGAGACGCGCTCGGGCCCGTTCGA
>JBATJK010000204.1:0-19435 GCA_049668445.1 Gemmatimonadota bacterium | reverse complement strand
GACCAGGGACTCGAGGGTGGCGTCAGCGAGATCATGCTGCGCCGCATGAAGGCTGCCGTGGAAAGCGATCTCGATGGCAAGGGGTTCAGCAAGGCCGACGAGTACACGTCTGACGTCATCCTGGCCTACCACACCGGGATGCAGGATCAGCAGCAGTACGACACCTACGGCTACGGGGCCGGGGGCTGGTGGGGCGGATACTGGGGTGGCGGGATGACGACCACCACCGTTCGCACCTATACCGAGGGCACCCTGATCCTGGACGTGATCGACCGGGAGAAGAACGAGCTGGTGTGGCGCGGGAGCGCGACCGACACGATCGACGAGATGAACTCGCCGGAACAGCGGGTGCAGCTGGTCCAGGACGCGGTCACGAAACTGCTGAAGGACTTCCCTCCCAGCTGAACCCGGCCGATCACCGGGCCCGGGACGACCTGCGCCGGGCCCGGACTCAGCGCTCCCAGTACCTCGCCTTGTTAGGCAGGATTCCGCGCAGGCCTCCCGTCGGATCCGCGACGTCCCCAAGGTGGCGGGGAATCACGTGCACGTGCGCGTGGGAGATCGTCTGACCGGCCGCGAGACCGTCGTTGATGCCGACCGTGAATCCGTCGGGCCGGTGCATCGAGGAGAGTTCTCCTCGCACCGTCGCGAGCAGATCCCACAACTCATCCCACTCATCCCCCTCGAGGTCGAACACGCTCTGGACGTGGCGGCGCGGCAGGACCAGTGTGTGACCGTCGGCTGCGGGGTACATGTCAGGCGTGGCGATCGTCAGATCGCGGCCGATCCAGATCCGATCGGCGGGAGGATCGCAGAACGGGCAGTCGAGATCCACGCTGGCCTCCTCGAATGGGTAGGATTCGAAAGTAAGGCGACGCGGCCGGGGTTGCACCCGCCGCTACACCTGCGGCGGCCTGACTGAGACGAGAACGGTGACGACGTGACCGAAGGCCATCGAGAGCAGGAGGTAACGGCCGGGGTTCGGGCCTGCTGGGAACCCCACGCCCTCGCGCTGCTCGCCTTCGAGCGGGGCCAGCGGGACGCGAGCATCCTCGTCGTCGACGACCTGGGCGACACCGATTCGCTCCCGGCACGCTGGTTCTTCCGTGGTGAGGAGGAGTTACCTCCCCTCGAGCGGCTGGCCCTGGACATGTGCGTGGGCGGGGTGCTCGACCTGGGCGCCGGAGCCGGGTGCCACGCCCTGGTGCTGCAGGAGCGCGGACATCCCGTGTGTGCGGTCGAGATCCTGCCTGAGCTCGTGGACCTGCTGCACCGGCGGGAGGTGACCGACGCCCGGACGGGTAGCGTCTTCGCTCCGCCCCCCGGCCAGTGGGACACGGTATTGATGTTGATGAACGGCTGGGGACTCCCGGAAACGCTGGCGGGACTAGAGCGCTTCTTCACGGTGGTGGATCGACTCGTTGCCCCGGGTGGTCGGATCATCGCCGACTCCACGGACATGCGACGCTTCGCCACCGGCTGGCGATCAGAGGGTGGAATGCGGCTGGCTCTGCGAGAGGACGGCCGATACGTGGGCGAGGTCCAGTTCCAGCTCGAGTTCGGAGGCCTGCGAGGCGACCCGTTCAGCCAGCTGTTCGTGGATCCCGACACCCTGTCGGTCATCGCCGGCCGCGCCGGGTGGAACGTCGAGATCGTGGGCCGCGGAGAGAACGGAGCCTTTCTCTCCATCCTCAGCCGCTCTGGAGGCCAGGTCGAATCCGGCGTACCTTCCCACGCACCGCAAACCTGAGGGAAGACGAGAATGACGGAAACCGACGGAAACGAAGACCCACAGCGACCGCAGGCTCTGCGCATCGAGACCGAGGCCCTGTCACCCGAGGCCTCGCGCCAGATGTACAAGGCGATGCACAAGTCGCTTCGCGAGCTGTGGGGCGTGGTCGATGGCCTGGCCGCCGTCATGCCTCCTCGACCGACGTACTACCGGGTGACCATCTTCGGTTCGTCCCGCATGCACGCGGGTGACGAACTGTACCTCGAGGTCCGCCGGCTGGCCCAGGAACTGGCCGCGATGGGGTGTGACATCATCACGGGCGGTGGTCCGGGGCTCATGCAGGCGGCGAACGAGGGCGAGCTCCTCGGTGACGTGTCCAACCGCACCTATTCCATCGGACTCAACGTCGAGCTCCCACACGAGCAGGCCCCCAATCCATTCGTCGAGAAGCTATACCACCACGGAACCTTCTTCTCGCGTCTGCACCATTTCGTGCAGCTGTCCAGCGCCTTCGTGGTCATGCGAGGCGGCATCGGCACTACGCTGGAGGCCCTGATGGTCTGGCAGCTCGTCCAGGTCGGTCACCTGAAGAGGCGGCCCCTGATCATGGTAGGAAGCATGTGGCCGGAGTTGGTGGAGTGGGGCCGGAAGCACTGGCTCTCGGAGGAAGGCAACCTCGCGGACCCCGATGACCTGGAAATTCCGGTCTGCGTGGACACGGTGGACGAGGCAGTGGCGCTGATCAGCGCCAACCTCGAGGAATGGGCTTCGGACGGTTCCTGAAGCGCCGTCGCGTTCAGGTCAGTTCGAACGCTCTGCCCCGCTCGGGCACCTCGACTTCGGCCGTCCCCGCTGAACGCAGATCCTCTGCCAGGGCCTCAGCACTGTCCTCCTCGCCATGCACGAGGAAATAGCGTAGCACCTGACCCCGGTCTCGCACCGCTTCCGCCCACCCCAACAGTCCCGTGCGATCGGCGTGGGCACTGTACGCGTCGGCCCGCTCAATCCGGGCTCGAACCTCGACCGGTGCGCCCAGCACCCTGACCTCCCGGTTTCCCTCGACCAGGCGCCGCCCGAGCGTGTGCTGCGCCTGGTAGCCCACGAACAGGACGGTGGTACTCGGATTCCCGAGGTGATTGCGCAGATGGTGCAGGATCCGGCCTCCCTCACACATGCCCGAGGCGGCGATGATGATCGCCGACCCCTTTCGCGTGTTCAGGGCTTTGGATTCCTCTGACGCACGCACGTAACGAAGCCGGCGAAACCCCAGCGGGTCGCCATCGGAATCCGTGGCCATGGTATCCAGCATTTCCCGGTCGTAGCACTCCGGATGGGCGCTGTAGACCTCGGTGACGTTGATCGCCAGCGGGCTGTCCACGAACACGTCGATCGGCGGAAGCTCCCCATCCTCCCACAGCTGGTTCAGCCGGTACACCACCTCCTGCGTACGCCCGAGGGCGAACGACGGGACGAGAAGCTTGCCGCCGGACGCGTGAGTGGACTCAGCACATTCCCGCAGGTAGTCGCGGGCGCGGGATGGCGGCTCGTGCTCGCGGTCACCGTAGGTGCTCTCCATGATGACGTAGTCAGCACCACTGGCGATCTGCGGATCGCGGAGAATGGGCAGGCCCTTCCGGCCGATGTCTCCGGAGAACACGAGTCGGCGGGTGCGGCTGCCCTCCGTGAGGTCCAGGACCACGGACGCCGAGCCCAGGATGTGACCCGCGTCGATGAAGGTGGCCCGAATGCCCGGCGCCGGCTCGAACACGCGCCCGTAGTGAACCGGTCGAATCCTGGCCAGGGCCTTGCGAGCATCGCCGATCAGGTAGAGTGGTTCGAACAGCCGCTTGCCCTCGCGCTTGCGTCTGCGGTTCACGTACCGAACGTCCGACTTCTGGATGTGGGCGGAATCCACCAGCATGTGTCGGCACAGATCGCGTGTGGCGGGAGTCGCGTAGATCTTGCCGGTGAAGCCGGCCTTCACGAGGGTCGGCAGGTTGCCGCAGTGGTCGATGTGCGCGTGGCTGAGAATGACGGCGTCGATGGACGACGGCTCGAACGGGAAATCCCGGTTTCGCTCGAACGCGTGCTTGCGGCGTCCCTGGTAAAGGCCGCAGTCCAGAAGAATCCGCCGACCAGCTACGCTCAGCAGGTGCATCGAACCGGGAACCTCCCTGGCCGCTCCCCAGAACTGGACTTCCATGCCTCGCCCCGCTTTCGTTCGTGACCGGTCCCACGTGCTGGAATCCGCTCCCTTACGATTGCAGCGCGGAGACCTCACGGCTAGTGTCCGGCCCGAGGAAGACCATCGACCCAGGCGCGGGATTGAGCCATGAGCATCCGCAACTTCATCGAGCATCACTACCGGCACTTCAACGCCCGTACGCTGGTCGATGCAACGAATGCGTACCAGCGGCACATCGAGGGGGGCGGTCGCATGATGGTGACGCTGGCGGGGGCCATGAGTACGGCGGAGCTCGGGCTGTCGCTCGCCGAGATGATCCGGCGGGATCTCGTTCACGCGATCACCTGTACGGGAGCCAACCTCGAGGAGGACCTGTTCAACCTGGTTGCGCACGACCACTACGTCCGGGTCCCCGACTGGCGGAACCTGACGCCGCAGCGCGAAAGGGAGATGCTGGACCGGGGACTCAACCGGGTCACCGACACGTGCATCCCCGAGGAAGAGGCGTTTCGAGTCCTGGAGGGTGAGGTGCTCCGCCTGTGGCAGGAAGCGGACGAGGCGGGAGAGAGCTGGTTTCCGCACGAGTACTTCTACCGCCTGATAACCGAGGGCCGGCTCGAACACGCGTATCAGATCGACCCGGCCGATTCCTGGCTGGTGGCCGCGGCGGAGAAGGACCTCCCGATATTCGTTCCGGGCTGGGAAGACTCCACCATGGGCAACATCGTGGTCGGGCGGGCGATCGACGGCAGGCTTTCGGGAACCCGCATCGTTCGAGGTGGACTGGAGTACATGGCAGCCCTGGCGGACTGGTACGTCGAGACGACGATGGGCCGGACCGTCGCGAACCTCGAAGAGACGGATGGCGATCCGGTGGTCCCGCCGGAGCAGGCCCTCCGGACGGTGGGCTTTTTCCAGATCGGCGGGGGCATCGCGGGCGACTTTCCGATCTGCGTGGTCCCCATGATCCACCAGGACCTGCGGCGTCCCTGCCCGTTCTGGGGGTACTTCTGCCAGATCAGCGACTCCACGACGAGCTACGGATCCTACTCGGGCGCGATTCCCTCGGAGAAGATCACGTGGGGGAAGCTGGACGTCGACACACCCATGTTCGTGATTGAATCGGACGCCACGATCGTGGCCCCGCTCATCTTCGCGGCGCTTCTCGACTGGTAGGAGCGGACCGCCCTCTCAGGCGTCTCGCGCCGCCCCGATCTCGGCCAGGAACCGGTACACCAGCTTGGCGGCCGCGAAGGCGCTGGCGTGGTGCCCCTCGGCCGGGAGAAGCTCCACTACATCGAAACCGACCACCCGGCTGGCCCGGGCGACCCGTCTGAGAAGCCGATTGACCGGATACCACTCGAGCCCCCCCGGCTCCGGCGTACCCGTAGCCGGAATCAGCCCAGGATCGAATGCGTCGAGGTCGATGGTGACGTAGACGTGGCCGGTCAGGAGCTGGACCACCTCGTCCATCCACAAGTCGTCCGCGGCGGGGACGATGTCGTGAGCCCAGAAGACGCGGGCCGGGTCGAGCCCAGGCATCTCGGTCGCGTCCACGGCGCGGATTCCCACCTGCACGATCAGAGACCGCTCCCTGGCTCGGGCCATGACACATGCATGGTTGTGGGACGACCCCTCGTATTCCTCGCGCGTATCGGCGTGGGCGTCGATCTGGAGTACCGTCAGGTCGTCGAACCGGTCCGCCGCGGCCTCCACCGCGCCGATGGTGACGGAGTGCTCGCCGCCGAGGACGACCGGCAGTTCCCCTCCTTCGAGGATGGCGGCCACGGTTTCCCGAACGACGGACGACATGCCCTCGGGATCGGCAGGTACATCGAGGGCCGCGAGGGTGCGAATCCCGTCACGCCAGGGCTCGCGGGCGGTCTCGATGTCATACAGCTCGACGGCGGCAGACGCTTCCAGGAGCGCCTGCGGCCCCGTGTCCGCTCCCTTGTGCCACGTGCTGGTCCCGTCATACGGAACCGGAACGATGACCGCTCCCGGGATGCCTCCTGTCGCGTCCGTCGGGAGGCCCAGGAAGGTCGAGGGCGCGGGATCACCACTCATCAGTCGGCCTCCAGGTAGGTATAGCCGCTCAGCTCGGCCTGGTAGAAGCGCAGCAGCATACGGGTTTCGGCGACGGTCATCCGCCCGTCCCGAACGGCTACCTCGCAATCACGGGCCAGCAGCGGCTGAAGACGCTCAGCGTCATACTGCAAGTAGCCGAGCACCTCTCGCGCCGTGTCCCCTTCGACCGTCTCGTCGATCCACCAACCCCCCTCTTCGTGCAGGCGTACATGAACGACGTGCGTATCGCCGAACAGGTTGTGGAGGTCTCCGAGGGCCTCCTGGTAGGCTCCCACCAGGAAAGCCGCCATGTAGTAGTCGGAGTCGGGCACGATCTGGTGTACATCGATCGTGGCGCGACCATCCACGAAACGACTGATCTGCCCGTCGGAGTCGCAGGTCACGTCCGCCAGCACCGCCCGGTGCGTGGGTCGTTCGTCCAGACGGTGGATCGGCATGATCGGGAACACCTGGTCGATCGCCCACGCGTCCGGCAGCGACTGGAAGACCGAGAAGTTGCAGAAGTACGTCTCGCTCAGGATGTCTTCGAGCGTCTCCAGCTCTTCTGGCAGCTCCTCGAGTTCGCCGGCCCGGTCCTGGACGCGGGCGCAGGTTCCCCAGAACAGCTGCTCGGCCAACCCCCGGAGCTCCAGACTCAAGTAGCCAAGGTTGAACAGGTTGAGAGCCTCCTCGCGAGCCCGGGTGGCGTCGTGGTAGCACTCGACAAGGCGCCCGTCGTCCACCGCTTCGTATGCCACGATCAGGTCACGGATGGGCTGAGGCACGTCCCCCGCACCTGGAAGGTCTGCCGGAATCGGAAACGGATCCGGATAGGTCGTCCGCGGTCCCGAACTCCCGAGCACGTTGAACACCAGGACGCTCTGGAAGGCGGAGATCGCCCGACCGGACTCGCTCACGATCGTCGGGTGCGGGACCCCTCGATCGTCACACACGCTCCCGAGCCGATACACGACCTCCCGGGCGTATTCCTCGAGCGTATAGTTCATCGACGAATCGGAGCTCGTTCTGCTGCCGTCGTAGTCCACTCCGAGACCTCCGCCGACGTCCACGTACTCGATCGGCGCGCCGAGGCGAACCAGCTCGGCATACACATGTCCCAGTTCGCTGATCGCGTCCTTCAGTCTGTCGATGTCGTGGATCTGGCTACCGGGGTGGCAGTGCACGAGCTGCATGCAGTCCAACATGTCGTGAGTCGAGAGCACCTCGACCATCTGGAGGATCTCACTCACGAAGAGGCCGAACTTCGACTTCTCCCCCGCCGAACCCTTCCAGCGCCCCGCTCCCTGGCTCGCGAGCTTCACTCGCACCCCGATGGCCGGCCTGACATCGTGTTTCCGGGCGTGCTTCAAGATGAGGTGGAGTTCGCCGAGATCTTCTACGATCGGCACGATCTTCCGTCCCAGCTTGGCCGCCAGCATGGCAGCCTCGATGTAGCCGTCGTCCTTGAACCCGTTGCATACGATGAGTCGATCGGATGCCCCACCCGTCAAGGCCATGACCGCCAGCAGTTCGGGCTTCGAGCCGACCTCGAGACCGAAGTCATACGCGGACCCGTAGCGGAACACCTCCTCGACCACCGGCCGCTGCTGGTTCACCTTGATCGGGTACGCCGCCACGTAGCGCCCCCGGTACTCGTTCTCGACGATGGCACCGGCGAACGCCTCGCGAAGCGTCCCCAGGCGGTGCGCCAGGATATCCGAGAACCGGATCAAGAGAGGCGGTGACAGGTCGCGCTCACGCAATCCCTCCACGACCTCCAGAAGGTCGATGGCCTCCTCGCTCTCGCCTCCGGGCCGAACGAGCAGGCGGCCGCCCGGCGAGACGGCGAAGTAGCCCTGCCCCCAATCGTCGATCCGATACAGCTCGGCGCTATGCGCGGGTGACCATGACTCGGGTTGGCTCGTTTCGTTCATGATCGAGAAGATACAGTGGAAGCGGCAGGACCGGGAGCGCTCGCGGGGGCTTCAACCTTTCGCCAGCAAGCGGCGTCTAGAAGGAGATGGGTCGTCACAAGTCCACACCCACAGAATCCCGGGAGGTCCAGACCATGTGGCAGGTAGCATCGAATCACCGTATCGGTCGATACGCGGTGGCCCTGGCGGCCACGGCGCTGGCCACTTCAGCGACGTCTGCATTGGCACAGGAGACCTACGAGCTCTCCGGCGACCCGGCAGCGGTATGGAACCTCGCCGGCTCCATTGACGTGGCGGGGGGCGGCTCGGCCGTCACGGTCGAAGTGAAACGTGGAGGAGCCGACGGCGGCCAGCTCCAGGTGGCCACCGGCGCCATCGATCTCGACAGCGACGGGGTGGGTCGCGTGGATGCGCTTCGTGTCGTGTATCCGGGCGATGAGATCGTGCACGCCGGAGGCAACACCGAGCTGTACGTCAGGGACGACGGGACGTTCTATCGGGGAGGCGGCGACCGGGGTCGCAAAGTGAAGATCCGTGAAGACGGAGGCGGGCTCGACGCTCACGCCGACCTGGACATTCGGATCCCCGAAGGCAAGACGGTTCTCATCTACCTGGCCGCGGGCGAAGTCGTCGTCTCCAACGTGGACGGCGACCTCACGGTGAGCGCCGGCTCCGCGGATGTCCGGTCGTCAGACACCTCCGGCCGCCTCGTGCTCGATACCGGCTCAGGCGACGTATCGGTCGATGGAGCGAGGGGGGACGTGATGCTGGATACCGGCTCGGGTGACGTCACCGTCAGCAACGTCTCCGGAGGCGAACTCACGGCAGATACGGGATCCGGCGACGTCACGGGCTCCGATATCACGGTCGGCGAGTTGAGCGTGGACACGGGGTCCGGTGACGTCAGTGTCGAGAGCATCGAAGCCACGGAAGTGTCCGTGGATACCGGCTCAGGCGACGTGGAGCTCTCCTTCCGGTCCAGTCCCAACGAGATCTGGGTGGACACCGGCTCGGGCGACGTGACGCTCGCCCTGCCGGCTTCCTGGGAGTCCAGCGTGGAACTGGACACCGCCTCCGGTGACATTCACTCTGACTTCCCGCTCACCGTCGAGGAGATGGACGACGACTACGTGAGGGGGCGGGTCGGGTCGGGGGGTGGCTCGCTCGAGGTCGATACCGGTTCGGGAGACGTCCGGCTGATCCGAAACTGAGTTCGCACTCAGGTACCGGGAATCGGTCCGCCCTGCCAGGGTTTCTCCGAGGTCCCGCGCCTGGCCGCTCCTACGGCGAGCTGGGCGCGGGCCTCCTTCGTTTCCCGGATCACGACCGTCTCCGCCAGCTTGTCTTGCAGACACTGGCGATTCCGATCCCACAGGATCCGCAGGAAGCCCTCCATGCCGGTGAACAGTGAGGCGGCGTATCCCCCGAAACGCTCGAAGGCGACCCAGTAGCTCAGCGGACCGCCGTCCAGCCGCAGTACGCGAATTCCCAGGGCGCGTTTGCCCGGAGTCCTGCCGCGGAAGAAGGCCGTGAGGAACGTGAAGTACAGACCGGACCACCCGATCCCCAACCCCAGCTCGTCCAGGAACCCGATGACCGTGGCGATGAGCCCCCGGTTTCGCTCCGCCTCGAGTTCGTCCTCCGCCGCCTCCAGTTCAGCGGACAGCCGGTCACCCCGCGACTCGAGGCGGACGATCTCACGTTCCCGGGCTTCCCAGTCGGCCGCCGCCAGGCGACGCCCCAGCGATGCCGCCGTGTTCCGCTCGGCTACCGTGTCACCCGCGGCCCGGGCGGCCCCGTAGACCGCGAGGAGTGAGTCGAGGTCCAGGTCGGTAGCCTGCGCTTCGTCCGCCTCTCCCGGAGATCCGATGGCGCGGCCGATCGCCCGGGCCACCGGCGCGTCCACGTCCTCGGCCAGGCTGTCCAGCACAGCCCGCATCTCCTCCACGGCGACACCGTCTTCCTGCAGGCGCTGGACCAGCCGGCTGGCGGCAGCTTCCGCCTGAACCGTATCCTCGGATCCGAACACCGACACGAGGTCGGCCGCCGTTCCAAGCGTCACCGGCACGGACTGCCCTCCCTCCCCCGTGGCCTCGAACAGGAGCGTATCGTCGTCCAGGAACAGGGAGCCCCATATGGCCAGCACCCCAACGAAGACGACCACGGCCCCACCACATCCGATCCCGGCCCGTGCCGCCGTGGACCCGAGCCCCGCCTTGCGGCCGCGGAAGGCCAGCCAGAACAGGAACGACCCGCCCGCAATGGCCAGAAGAACACCTTTGGCGTTCGCGAGCAGACCGATCAGTAAGAGGTCGATGAGAATGGCCGCGGCCCGGCGCCACGGGTGAGCCAGAGGAAGACCTAACAGGTCCGGAGACACCGAAAAAGCGTCCGGCGTGACGATCTCGCGTGGATCCCTTCCGTTCGACATGAGGGAACGTTAGCGAGACCGGCGATCGCGGACAATCAAAGCTGCCTTTGCGGGATAAGTGAAACTCGGCGGAGCGGCCCGGCGACCGCCCCGCTCGGCAGCTTCTCAGATCGACAGTGCTCGCCGCACCGGCCGCACCGACTGCGCCGGGACCCAGTTCACGGGTCCATCCGGCGTCCGCCACACGTTCCAACGGGACAATTCCCGGACCGGTTCGGCCCACTCCACATGCGCATCGTCCGCGTCGAACCGCGTGTCGAAGTCCCTGGGCTGGAAGAAGAAGCTGTTCATCTCGCCCTCCCCCGACTTCCACGTGTTCTCGACTTCCGGGAGGTCCACCGTCACGGTCTGTTCGTCGCGGTCTCGCACGATGCGGATGGAAAGCGGGCCAGCCTCCGCGTCCCATACCAGTCGGGAGACGTCGGCCGTGCCGTCGATCTGCTCGCCGTCTACGGCGACGATAACGTCACCGGCCTGGAGGCCCGCCTTCGCCGCCGGTGATTCTTCCTTCACCGTCGTGATCAGCACTCCGGTTCGCGCGCCGAGTCCGAAGTACTCGGCCAGCTGCGGCTCCAGGGTCTGAATCCCGACCCCGAGACGCCCGCCGCGCATCGACATGAAAGTCATGACGTGCGGCATCTCCCGGATTCGGACCTCCAGGTCACCGAGGTGTTCGCGGCTCTTCTCCAGCTGTTCGCGAAGCTGGACGACGTGGTCCTCGTCCCAGCCGGAACGCAGGGCGAACACCCCACTCGGTCCACCGCGATTGCCCAGCTCGACGGCGATCGACCTCTCGGAACCTCCGCGGATCACTCCGAGGGACGCCGAACGTCCCGCCGGAGTCTCTGCCAGGATCCTGCGGAGCTGCGCCTCGCTTTCGACTCGATCGTCGTTCCAGCTCACGATCACGTCGTCTTCCTCGAGACCGGCGTCGCGTGCCGGACCCTCGTCCGCCACGCCCGTGATCCGCACGCCCCTCTCTTCCCGGAGGCCCAGCCTCGTGACATCCTCGGCCGTCACGTCGGAGATGAACACGCCCAGGTAACTGCCCTGGCCGAGAGTCATCACGCGCACCCGGCTCTCGGTGTCGCTCGTCTCCTGCGCGCTCAGCGTCCCGGCCAGGCCTGCGGTTCCCGCCAGGGCCACCGCGGCAACGATGCCCAATGCCTTCACTTTCATCTCCCCACACTCCTCGTCTCGCGTTCTGTCACGCCCCGTTTTCGGGGCCTCAGCCGGACCGACGGACGGCGGCCGGTTGTTTCCAGTGTTCGCAAGCTTGGACAGGTGAGGACGGACCCAGCGTTGCCCGTCAGGGAACGGCCACGCGAAGAGCCGCGGGAACGACCTCGAAGAGTGCGGGACCAGACTGCCACGTATCCCCGTCGAGGTTGATCCACATGTCGGTCTCGGATTGAATACGGACCGACGTGGCCCGGTACATGGAGATGGCGGAGTGCCCGGCATGTCGGCCCGACAGGACCCTTGGAATGAGGGTGGCGATCTTCGCCGCGCTCACGGCATGGATGATCACGAGATCGAGCTCTCCGTCACTCGTGGAGGCCCCCGGCGCGAAGCGAATCCGGCCGCCGGCATACTCGCCATTCGCCATGATGACCATGAGGGCTCTCGTGTCGATCGCCTGCCCATCGACATCCAGGCGCACGGCATACGGCCGTATGTCCCGGATCTGGCCCAGTGCGGCCAGCGGATACGCGATCGGACGGAGGCGGCGGCGGAACGTCGGGCTCATGCCGTCACCGATGCGGCCGCCGAACCCGGCGACCGCGGCATTCGCCAGGAAGCACGACTCCTCGCCTCCGCCAGGGCGAGAGGCCCGGACCAGGTCCATGGCCACGGTTCGCTCGCCCGTGGCCACCGCGGCGGCCTGCTCGATGTCGGGTGGAAGTCCAAGCGAAAACGCCAGGTCATTTCCCGTGCCTGCCGGAACGATGCCCAGGCGCGGCGACCCGCCACCCAGGTGCAGCCCGCTCGCCACTTCCCTGACCGTCCCGTCCCCTCCGACCGCGATCACCGCGTCGTAGCCGGCGCGGGCGGCTTCGGACGACAGGCTCACGGCTTCTCCAACCTCGGACGTGGACACGAAGTCAGCGTCGATCAGGCGCTCGAGACGTCGGCGCAGGCGCTTTGCGTGAGTCTGTCCGCCGGCCGCGGGATTCAGGATTACGAGGGTTCGCATGACAGGATAACTTGTGGGAAGCGACACCTCTTTCACCAGTGACCGGAGGGTTCGGGCACATGGACACCAGGGACGAGCAGCGCCTGCGCGAGGCAGCGCAAATGCTCTCGCGCTCGACCCGCGTCGCGGTCCTGACGGGGGCGGGCATCTCGGCCGAAAGCGGAGTCCCGACCTTCCGTGGCGAAGGCGGCTTCTGGCGGGGGCGGTCGGCCATGGAGCTGGCCACGCCCGAGGCCTTCCGACACGACCCGGAGGGCGTGTGGGAGTTCTATCGGTTCCGGATCGCCGGACTCGAGGATGTCCGGCCCAACGATGGACACCGGGCTCTCGCCGAACTCGAGGGCCGGTGCGACCGGTTCTGGCTGATCACCCAGAACGTCGACGGTCTTCACCGGGCCGCGGGAAGCCGGAACGTCATCGAGTTGCACGGTACCCTGGCCAGCGCGCGGTGTCAGGCCTGTCCATATCGCTGCCCTTCCGATGAACTACCTGACCAGCCGGTCCCGATCTGCCCGACGTGCGGAGACCGATTGCGTCCCGCGGTGGTGTGGTTCGGTGAGAGCCTTCCTGGCCAGGCCCTGGCCGAGGCGGAGGAGGCCATCGAGGGCTGCGAGTTGATGCTCGTCGTGGGAACGTCCGGCGTGGTCCAGCCCGCATCATCGTTCGCCCGGTGGGCCCGGTCGAGAGGAGCCCGGGTCGTCGAAGTCAATCTCGAAAGTACCCCGATCAGCGACGTCGCCGACGTCAGCCTGTTCGGGCCGGCCGGAGTCATCCTGCCGAGACTCGTCGAAATGACCGCCTGAGATCGCGCCCCGCTAGCGAGAGATCCTGCGCAGGGCCTCGAAGAATGAAACCACCTTTCGACGGTCCAGGGCGTCGTCGCTCCGCACACCCGTGCACACGTCGACGCCGTAGGGCTGGACGGTTCGCACCGCGAACTCGACGTTCTCAGGGCTCAACCCGCCGGCAAGGAGCACCGGACAGTCCACCGTCTCCACGATTTCACGACTGATGTCCCAGTCGTGTGTCTGACCGGCCTGCGACTCCCACCTGAAGGGCACCTGCGGGTTGGACGAGTCGAGGATGAGCGCATCCGCCAGGCGTGCGGCCGAGATGGCCGCCTCCACCGCGGAACGATCGATCACGTGAATGGCCTGGACGATGGACACCCCTGGCAAGTCCGCCCGCAGCCGCCCGTATCCGTCCGGAGGCAGAAGATCCCACAATTGGAGAGTGTTCACGGCGCAGGCACGTGCCTTCTCGATCAGGCGATCGGGGTCAGTCACCGCCGTCAGCAGAAACGTGCCCGTCGACTCGGGCAGCGCCTTTACGATCTCGCGGATCGTCGATTCGGGCAACTCGCCGGGCCCCACGGGCATCTCGGAAACCAGCCCGAGGGCCGCGGCGCCGAACGACACCGCCAGCTGCGCCTCCTCCGGAGACCGAATGCAGCAGATCTTTACCTTGACGGGAGTGATGACCATCGGCCGACCCTTTCGTCTCGCGCGGAACCAGCCGTCGCAACAAGATCGCTGAGCCGGGCCCCGTGGAACAGAGCACTACATGAGGGCGTCCAGGTAGAGCAAGAATTGCCAGCGCAGCGGGCCCGTGCCGTGAACCCCGCGAGCCAGATCGGCCCTGAGCAGGCCATCCAGGAGAGAAATCCCTCCCCCCACGGCGACGAAAGGATCCGCCGAGCCGAGGTCGGACAGATCGCCGGCCGACCCGAAATCGCTGAACGCCACCAGCCGGAAGATCGGATAACCGACCGCCACCTCCGTTCGCACGAGCCAGAACGCCTCGCCCGTGATCTGGTCCGGCTCGAAGGAGCGCACCGTCTGTGGACCGGCGACGTAGTAGAGCCGTTGGGTGGGCACGTCGCCGAACGTGGTGCCGGCGGACCACTCAAGGCTGCCGCCGAGCCGCCAGAACAGGGGCACCGTCGCGGTCGCACCCAGGGCCAGGCGTGCGTACTGAGCATCACCGACGCCCGCCTCCCCCCAGATCGTCCCCGTGGTGACCAGCTCATCCGGATCGACCCCGGCCTGCATGCGCAGACGTCCGGACACGCCGGCAATCGTGATTTCGTCCGCCTGCATGTTGGGCGGAGGATCGGAGCGCCCGAGCAGATTGGCCAGCGACACATTCGTGTTCTTCTCTTCCGCCCAGTGCGACTCGGCAAACGCCTTGACCTCGTGCCGAAACTCCCTGCTCTCCTTGTTGAACCCGATCGACACTCCCCCCGCCCGATAGTACTGGCCGTAGTCGTAGCCGAAGAGGAGCGCGTTGATCGAACTCTCGAGATTGAGGGGATTGCCCCAGTCATTGGCCGCCTGGAGGCGGTAGTACGCCGACGCTTCTACCGAACCGTGCGAGAGGTCCTCACGAAGGCCGAACTCCACGTTGGGAATCAGGTCGCCGATCCCGAACCGGAGTTCGCCCCACCCGGTCAAGCCCGCGACCGGCCCCTCCCGGCGCAGCCCGGCACTCAAGGCCTCGACGCGGTTGTAGCGGAAGATCCCCAGCTTCGACAGGGCCGGCGGCGCGACGGCATACACCGCGGTCAGCTCGTCCAGCTCCTCTTCCATGCTGTCGATTTCAGCTCGACTGAAGCTCTGCGGCTCACCGGCGAAGAAGTCCTCGGACAACAGCGGAGATTCACGCAGCGAGTCGCGGGGCGGGAGGATGCTGATCTCCCGGATCTTTCGGCCATCGTCCAGTTCACGTTCGCTGGTGATCCTCTCCCAGCCCGGGGGAAGATCCTCCTCGGCCACGTCGAGCGTATCGACCTCGTTGAGCGCGTAGTCGGCGACCGTGATCTCCACCGCCACCGGCACGCGAAGAAGAGTACCAGCCCGGCCCTCACCCTCGAAGCGGATTCGCCATGGAAGCCACCAGCGCAGCTCCTGGAGCGCGTAGTCGACGATCATGTGATCCACGGTGGCCGTGATGGGCTTGATGAATCCCGGTACGTCCTCCGCATCGTCGGGCTCGTCGATCTCCAGATTGAAGGCGCGCGCGGGCCTATAGGCCCCCCTCACCAGCGCCGCGGTCTCCCGGTCGAACCACACGGCCCCCGCCAGGAGCCCGAACTCCGACCGCCGGGGCTCGATCCTGATCTGCACGAGCGTGATCTCGCGTCCGCTGGACGGCAACACGATTCGGATCGTGTCTCCCGACGCGAATCGGTAGTGGAAACCCGCCGTGTCGGCCAGCGGGTGCAGGAACGTCTCACCACCCATCATCAGGCGGTCCGCTCGTGGGTCGAGAGGAATCAGGTCGTCGGGGTCCTCGCCGTAGTCGCCACGCTCCGCCCCTCGTTCTTCGTCGAGGTCGACCGCGTCGCCGATGATCGGTACTTCCTGCCGGCTGCCGAGCCACCGGTAGGTTTCGATGCCCGACGAGTCCCAGCGCACCCTGGCGATCTGCTCGCTCAGGAAGAGACCCCGTTCACGGCGAAACCGGGAGGCCGACAGGCCCACGTAGACTCGCTCCGTGATCGTCGCCTCGTAGCTGGCGAGGCCCGCCGCCTCGGTACCGCGAGCTTGCTGCCCTCGCTGGATCATGTAGCGCGCGCCCTCGTCCATGTACGTGTCCGAGGGGATCGTGTCGGGGCGAGACGCGGGCGCCAAACTGTCGGCCGGCGGATCCGGCACCTGTGCCCGGGCCGGCGGGGGCGCGATGAGCCCACCGCACGCCAGGACGGCGCACGCCAGGACCGAAGCGCAGCTGTTTCTTGTCACCCGCAACACGGGCTCTCCGGTTGGTTCGGAGTTATCTTTTGGGAGTACGTACGCCGCCCCCCGGCACACAGTTTCAATACACGGGACCCGATGCCACCATGTTCATGAAGAGCGTGAACCCCGCGACGGGGCAAGTGCTGCAGGAGTACGCGACACTCGACGACGCCGACCTCGAAGCCATTCTCGAGCGCGCCGTATCGACGCAGCAGGAATTCGCGGGACTGGCCGTCGGCCGTCGGGCGGAGTGGCTCTCTGCAGCGGCGGACCGACTATTTGCCCGCCGCGAGGAACTCGCGCGCCTGATGACCGCCGAGATGGGCAAGACCTTCGCCTCGGCCCTGGCCGAGGTCGACAAGTGCGGATGGGTGTGCCGCTACTACGCGGAACACGGCCCCTACTTCCTCTCGGACGAGATCGTGGAGTCGGGGGCGCGGGAGAGTCGCGTACGCTACGAACCGCTCGGTGTCGTTCTGGCCATCATGCCATGGAATTTCCCCCTGTGGCAGGTGTTCAGGTTCGCGGCACCCGCCCTGATCGCGGGCAACGCCGGACTGCTGAAGCATGCGTCCAACGTGCCCGGGTGCTCGCTCGCCATCGAGTCGGTATTCGCCGAAGCCGGTTTCCCGCCAGGCGCGTTTCAGTCGCTGCTCATCCCGGCGGCCCGTGCCGAGGCCCTGGTGACCGATAGCCGGATCGCGGCCGTCACGCTGACCGGGAGCGAGCCAGCCGGTCGGGCCGTGGCAGGAGCCGCGGGCCAGAATCTGAAGAAGTCGGTGCTCGAGCTCGGCGGAAGCGACCCGTTCATCGTCCTGGCGGACGCCGACATCGAGGGTGCGGTCGAGACCGCCGTGCAGGCGCGCATCATCAACAACGGCCAATCCTGCATCGCGGCCAAGCGCTTCATCGTGAGCGAGGATATCGCGGATGAATTCGAGACCCTGTTCATCAGGCGAATGGAAGCGCTGAAGACCGGAGACCCGATGGAACCCGACACGGACGTCGGCCCCCTCGCCACCGAAGCCATCCGGGCGGAGCTCCACGAACAGGTGACCGCGTCGGTCGCGGCCGGAGCGCACCTCCGTGTGGGAGGACTCCTGCCGGAGGGGCCCGGGTATTTCTATCCTCCGACGGTTCTCACCGACGTGCCGCTCCGCTGCCCCGCGGCGGTCGAAGAACTGTTCGGGCCCGTCGCGCCGGTGTTCCGGACCGGGTCGGCGGCGGAAGCCCTCGATCTGGCGAACGCCACGGACTTCGGTCTCGGTGCGGCCGTGTGGACTCGCGATCAGGAGCTCGTGACGCGCTTCGTCGAAGGGCTGCAGGCCGGATCCGTGTTCGTCAACGGAATGGTGGCATCCGATCCCCGGCTCCCGTTCGGTGGCATCAAGCGCTCGGGCTACGGACGTGAGCTCGGTGTGTTCGGGCTGCGAGAATTCCTCAACGTCAAGACAGTGTGGATCGGCGACTGAGGCGGAACGCAAAGTGGCTCCGGTTGCCGCCCCGCCGCGGATCGGACAGGTTGTGGGGCAGCACGGAACCGGCGTCACACGCCGGCCAGTCCACCCCTTCGAACTACGGTACGAGAGATGATCAGCGAGAACCTCCAGGAAGCCATCAACGAGCAGATCAAGTACGAGCTCTATTCCGCCTACATGTACCTCGCGATGTCGGCCGATTGCTCGGACCGGAACCTCACGGGATTCGCCACCTGGCTGCGAATGCAGGCCCAGGAGGAGGTCGAGCACGCCATGCGCTTCTACGATTTCCTCATCGAAAGAGGCGGACGCGTCGAGCTGCATGGAATCGACAAGCCCCCCGTTGAATACGGGTCGCCCCTCGAGATCATGGAGCAGTCGCTGGATCATGAGCGGTTCGTCACCTCCCGCATCAACGGGCTCTACGATCTCGCGTTCGAAGAACAGGATCGGCCGGCGCAGGTCATGCTTCAGTGGTTCATCACCGAACAGGTGGAGGAAGAGGCCAGCATCGACGAGATCGTGCAGCGCATGAAGATGTTCGGAGCCGACGGCGCGGCGCTGTTCATGCTCGATCGCGACCTCGGTGTGCGTGGACCCGAGGAAAGTGAAGAGTAGGATGGACAGATCGGTGCGCTGGCGGTCGGGGCGCGCGGCTCTGGCACGAAACGGAGCCTGGCTCGCCCTGGTCCTCCTGGCGGGCTGCGACGTGCGCGACAGTGGCCGCACGGAGCGGCCGGCGGACAACAGGGGCGAGCAACAGGAATCGACGGTTCCTGCGGAGTTCGCCGAGTCCCTGGGCATCGAGCTGGCCGGCATGCAGCAGACGCCGTCCGGCCTGTACATACAGGACATCGTCGAGGGTCGTGGGCTCGCCGCTCGTTCAGGACACGTGGTGGTCGTGCACTACACCGGCTGGCTTCCCAACGGAGAAGAGTTCGACAGCACGCGCGACGGGGAGGCCCGCAGCTTTCAGCTCGGCGCCAGGCGTGACGTGATCACCGGGTGGGAGGAGGGCGTCGCCGGCATGCGCATAGGGGGAGTGCGTCGTTTGGTCGTTCCACCGCACCTCGGGTACGGTGCCAGGGGTGTACCGGGCGCGATTCCGCCGAATGCCACCCTTGTCTTCGAATTCGAGCTGCTCGACATCAAGATGTAGGAGAGGTGCCGGGGGCGGGCATGCTCTCCCGGTGGCGGGCGTAGAGGACGCCGCCGACGAGACCGCCCCCATACACCACCACCGCCGGTACCCATTGCCCCCAGGTGAGAGCGAGCAGCGGCGCACCGGCGATCGTCGCCGGGAACATGACGGATGCGGCCACGACTCCCCACAAACCTGCCACTTCCGCGGCCATTCGGATTCCCAGGTCGAGACCCGTATACACGGCGGCGGCCAGCCCAAGACACGCCAGGGCCCTGATCGCGAGGTGACGGTTCGGTCGCATGGCTCCTCCTTTGCCGGAGACGCCGCGGGACGAATAGTCCCTCGCGCGCCGACCCGGTCGCCATCCACCTGTCGCAGGTTGGCGGCCGGAGCCGGGGCTATCGCTGTAGGGAGTTGCAGTTCAAGCAGATAACCGGAGGATGCCGCGCCGCGTGTGTCGCGCCACGCGCGACACACGTTGCACGAACCTGAGAGATTTGCCACATCCGAAGCCTGTATCGTTCAGGACG
>JBATJK010000203.1:0-10410 GCA_049668445.1 Gemmatimonadota bacterium | reverse complement strand
GTCCTGGCCCACTACCCGGGCAACCGATGAAGAGTCGATTCCCTCCTGTGCCGCGCGCTCAGCCCAATGAGCGTCCCAACCCCAGGCGATGAGGGTCATCCGCCCGACCGTCTGCTGCCAATGGCCGCATCAAGACCCAATCCGAGGGCGACACCGATGGCAACGCCGATCGCGAGCTTTCCCATGGCCACGCCCAGTGCAGTGCCCAGGCAGATGCCGATGACCAGACCTCTATGTCTGCGTATTCGAGAATCACCATTTGTAGGGTTTGTCATAGTCCTCCTCAGCGCACGCTTCATCGTGCGCCGCAGTGGGGGCTCTTCTTAGAGCGTTACCATCGCATGGATCACGAGCATTCTGTGGCCCTCTTCATCCCCGCGGCCATGGAAGATACCTTGGCACTTTCTCACAATAACGTTCGTATTCTGACCCGAATACCCGTTCCAGGTGTTCTTCCTCTGTGCGTACCATCATATGGGCCACTGCGCCGTATACCAGAATCCACCCCACGCCATAGACAGATGGCCATAAGAGCGCAACTCCAACCACCACCAGGCCGTAAGCGACGATCTGAGGGTTTCTGCTGTATCGATAGAAGCCTGAACGATACAGAATCCCAGTCTGCTGACCCATGGCCTTACGTAGTCCCAGGCCGATCATCGACCAGAGTGTGACCACCATGCCAATAGCAAGGATGCCGAACCCAACTGCACTGTGGAATTCGTTGTCCGGTAGAGATGGAAGAGCTGGCCATCTTGCGGGAAGGAAGGTATAGGAGAGATTCGCATGAAGAGCAAAAGCAAGAAACTCGAGTGATGTAGAGAATGCAGAAAGCCCATCTCTTTCTTCATAGTCCCTTCGGACTGCAACTCGGAAGACCAGATAGCCGAAGAGAACCACAAGGGATGACAGGATCAGATATGAAGCGATGTTCATCAGGAAGTCCTCATCTTTCGCTGCAACGATCGAGGATCTCGTGCTTCCGTCTGACGGCTTGCCGACAAGCTGCGGGCGCGCGTTGGGTGATCTCGTCCCTGCCTACCAGGTGAGTGCAAGCGGCAGATGGGGACGCAGATCATGGCGTTCGCCCCGAGCCCCATGGTCAAACACGATCCGCAGCAGAGGGTCGACTCCATCCTCCGGCCAGACCAAACCCAGTCCCAAGAACGCGGTGATCACACCAGAGGGGGACGGAGTATGTGCGGCAAAGCTGACCTTCGTGAGACGCTGTGCGCCGTTTGGGTGCTCCGGAACTTCCCAGTTTGGAGTCCGACTCCATGGGAGCACGAAGATCAGAGGTTCATCGAGCTTCTCGGAATTTGCGGCCATCGCGAATCCGTACCCCTCCGGCAAGTAAGCTGGACAGTACCTCCACGTTTCGAAGGGCACCTCGGGCATGGGATCCACCGAAGAGCGGAGGCCGAAGCCGAAGTGGCCACGAAAACATGATCCAGCTCAAGCGGCATGACCTTGTCTCCTGGACACTATTGCCTGGTGCCCCGCACTCCCGGCCTATCGCACCCGAGGCATGTGGTCGCCAGCGCAGCCCCGATCATCGTGTTTCGCAGTAATCTGGCCAAACGTTTCCTTCCGTCCGTCTAACGGTCGGCGCCTGAGCTGCGCGCTGATCCGGTTCGGTGCCACCCGTCAGCTATTGGCTCTTGTTGGGCGTCGATGGGCCTCCGACTACGGGGACACCTTGCCGGCTCACATGTTCGACGAGTATGACCACGTGGCCCTTCTTGTGTCCCGCCTCCGCATAACGGTGAGCCTCAGCAATCTCGTCGAGTGAATAGCGCCTATCAATCACCGTCCTCAACTCGTCCGCCTCGATGAGGCTCTTGAGCAAGGAGAGATCCTCAGCGTCGCCGTCAGCCACCCCGCCTATGACCTTCGCCTTACCCGTAATCGAAACCCATATCTCTCGGAAGAGGTCTCCAAACATGTTCAGCAGTCGTCCAGAACCCATTACCCTTACATAGTAGCCGCCTCGCTTGAGGGCTCGCAGGCTACGCGAGAAACCGCTCTTGCCGACCGTGTCGAGGACGACGTCGTAGACCGGGCCGGCTCTCGAGAAATCCTCCGCGGTGTAATCGACCACCTCGTCGGCGCCAAGAGACTTCACCAGCTCCAGATTGGTGGTGCTGCACACCCCCGTGACGCGGGCGCCGAAATGCTTCGCCAGCTGAACCGCGAAGACCCCGACGCTTCCCGAGGCTCCGTAGATGAGCACCTTCTGACCGGCCTGGATCTTCGCCTTGCGCAGGAAATGCAGCGCCGAGAATCCGCCGAACAAGACGGCCGCGGCCTCTTCGAGCGTCATGTTGGCCGGCTTTGTCGCCAGCATGGCATCCTCGGCCAGGCACGCGTACTCGGCATGCGTGCCGAACTTGAAGCCAGTTGATCCAAATACCTCGTCACCCTGCTTGAAGCGGGTGACGGCCTTGCCCACCGACTCGACTTCTCCTGCGAACTCCATCCCGAGTATCCGAGCCTTCTTCGGGGCCCACAGGCCGTTCATGAATCGTACGAGGACTGGATCGGCCTTTCTCATCCTCCAGTCCGCCGCCGAGACCGTGGTCGCTCGGATCCGCACCAGGACTTCGTTTTCGCCGGGGATCGGCCTCTCGACGTCCCGAATCTCGAGAACGTCCGGGGGGCCATATCTGGAGTAGACGGCGGCTCTCATCATCGGCTGTCAGCGCGTGGCTCTGGGGCATCGGGCGCGGTTGCCATTTCAATTCCTCCCGGCGATCAGCTTACTGGGCCCTGTCGCAGCAGGGCTCGCACGTTTCTGTATCCACTCTATCAGCTTCGGTAGTTGGCACGCCTAACGGTCGGCGCCTGAGCTGCGCGCTGACCAGGTTCGATTGTCCACTACCTTCATCGCGTCTGCTCGAGACGCGTGGTAGACTTCATTGCAGGCGTAGCGGAAAGGTGTGGATCCCGAGAACGTCACTACGCAGTTGCGTTGTTCTGCCCAATCCACAGTTGATTCCCGTCCGGATCCTCCATTCGAAACTCGGTCATACCACAGAAAGAAGTTTCCAGATCAGGAACGGACAAGCCGTTTGCTCGCAGTTGCTTGTGGTATTCCGAGATGTGGTCTGGGTAGAGGTATATGACGCCCGCCCTGGGAAGCCTTGGATGAACATTGATTGATTCATCTACCATCAAGCGGCAGTCGCCACAGCAGAGCATCGCCCAGCGCCAATCGTCGTTCCTCTGTTCCACACTAAAGCCGAGCATTTGATAGAAATCCACGCTCGCGGACATGCTTCTCACTGGAAGCATCGGAATGAGGCGGTTTATCTTCACGGCGCTGTCCTCGGAGTTGTAGATGACGCCTAACGGTCGGTGTTCTACCTGCGCGGCCACGACCGAGCCTCGAAGCACTCGTGGAAGACAATCTAGGGCAGACACACCGAACCGTGCGCGCGACAGGTGCAAACGCCTGGGAGGCAGCCGGCCCTACCCTAGGTATGCGTTGCGGCGGCGATCCGATACACCAGGCGACCCTGGGTGTCACGGCCGGGTTGCAGCACGCCTCCGATCTTCTCCACGGAGCGCTGCGAGCGAGTGTTGCCTTCATTGACATAGAGGACGACAGAATCCACAAACTGAAAGGCATGTCTCAGCATGAGCTGCTTAAGCTCCCGGTTGTACTCCCCCCCCCAGTGAGACCTGGCCATGAACGTCCAGCCGATCTCGACTTCGTTTCGCGATTCACTGTATCCATGAAATCGTGAAGAGCCAATCACTTCCTGAGTGCGGGCATGGAGAACCAGCAGCGCGCCGCCCGAGGCGAGTGACTGAGCAAAGAACTCCTTGAACTCAGGTTCACGGTGCCGACTCTTCACCGGGTGCTGTTCCCAAATCAGCGGATCCGAGGCGATGGCATAGAGGACCGCATAGTCGTCGCGCCGAAGCGGTCGGACTTGGACAAGTCTACCGTTTAGGGATGGCTGACGGTCGAACCCCATTCAAATCCGCTCCAGCTGGTCTCCCCGGTCGGCCCTTCGCCGGCCGCCTAACGGTCGGCGCCTGAGCTGCGCGCTGACTCTGCTTGTTTGCCTGCCATGTTGACCGAGTCAGCTCCAGGCGCGTGTAAGGCGGAATCGCAGGTCACTGTGAATCGTAGTGGGTCAAGCGGTGCTTGAGTTCTGTAAGGGCTCGTGCTTGAGGATGAGTGCTCATTCTCTGTTCACCTATTCGGCTGCACGCGCTTGTAGGCGATTCACCCTTCTGCCTCCTCAAGATAGCTATACTCGGGCGGACGGAACTTGCTCTTCACTCTGGCAACGATCTCTTCACGGCGATCGGCAGCCCAATCTGGAAAATGGGTAGACACGAAGTAGATGACGTGATGGGCACGACCAACAACCAGCATCTCACCATCAATCTCAAGACGTCGCCACGAGCCATCAACGAACTCTTCGTAGTACATGGCGTCGCGTCCTTGATGACCGACGCGCCAATCACCCTCGGCCGGCGGCGGGGGATGATCTGAAGAGAAGTGCGCAAGAACTCTCATGCGTGAAGTCGCCTAACGGTCAGCGCCTGAGCGTGTTAGCTACCGGTCCACTCGACGAATTGGCGGGGTGTGAGAACCTCAATCCCGCTCCAACCCGACACACGAAGCAGGTGCCGATCGCCCGAGACAACAACCTGAACTCCGGCCGCGAGCGCGCAGGCGAGAAACTTGTCGTCATCTGGATCCTCGCAGACCGGCTCCGGCAGATCCGGAGCATCCACCAACTCACTGTGGATAGCCAGAAGCGTAAGAAGTGACTCGATATCCGCACCCTCATGGCGATCCGAGAGGACAAGTCCCACTCGGCGATACTCCTCGAGAATCTTTGCTGAAATGGCTGGGACGACTCTGCCATCTCGCCACGCCTCAAGGATGTCCGCTGGCGGGCCGCGGAAGAAGACTCCTGACACGAATACGTTCGTATCGAGGACGATCTTCACTCGGCCCCACGTACCTCTTTCACGGCCTCTTTGATGTCCGACCGCTTCATCCCTGCACGCCGGGCGACCTTCCTTGCCTCCCCGACGAGTCTGTCGAACTGGCTCATCTCCGGCGGGTGAATAGCCTTGAGCACAACGACGTCGCGGTCTCCAATCACCACGAACTGGGCACCGACCTCGAGCCCGAGCCGGCGACGGATTTCCTCCGGAATGACAACCTGCCCTTTGGAGCTGAGCTTGGTTGTGGCAATCTCACTCATTCGACCTCCTAAGTCTTACTAGTAAGATCACCGTTTCCGGTCAGCCCGTCAATGGTGGCGGTGTTCCGCGCATCTAACGGTCGGCGCATGAGCTGCGCGCCTTCCAAGTTCGATTGTCCATCGCGTTCGCCGCGTCTGCTCCAGGCGCGTGTTAGGCGTCAGCCTTGGCTCGGCTTCGCTTTCGGCCTCGTTCGCGCGCGACACGCTCTGCCAAGAAGACCTTCAGTAGACTCTGGTAGGGAACGTCCCGTTCATTCGCGAGCGTCTTGAGTTCCTCAAGCAGGGCCTTGGGCAAACGCAGCGAAATCGTCTGTGTGGACGGCTTGAGCGCGGGGAAGGAGCCAGAAACCGACTTCTCCCAATCAAAGTAGTCGACCACGTCGTGCTCAGCCCAGAAATCCCGCTCCTCATCTTCGGTGCGGAACTTGGGCATGCTCTCTTTCACCACGGGCTTCTTTTTACGCGCGCTCATACAACCTCCGCTCCCGACGACTCATGGGTCGCGCCGAAATCACTCGTATCAGGGTTCCTCGAATCGTGAACACGATGCTCAGGAGCCTGCCGGCGGCCGTGTGACCGAGAGCTGCGAACCGCGGTTCGGTCTGGGAGTGCCTCGGGTCTGACGCGATGAGTACAGGGCGTTGGAAGAACACCTGCTCACACTCCGCCGCTGAGACCTGGTGGCGCTCCCAGTTCTTGTCGATGTTGCCGGCATCCCACTCAAAACCGGTACACATCGCGAGTTCACCTGGCCACTCACTCATAGTATGAGTATATGATCAACATATACGTCTGTCAACGTTGTTCTGTACGCCTAACGGTCGGCGCCTGAGCTGCGCGCTCATACATCGTACACACGCGACAAGGGCTGTTCGCCTGACCTCGCTCCGTCACCAACCTAATTGCTCGCCACACCGACACCGCTTGCGTGGCGACTAACCAACCACCTGTCGGCAACGTAACATGGCACCACGAGCGACACATAGGCGACAAAGTCCAGGGGATCGAAGTGCGCTTCATAGAGACGGAAGCGGTTAGCACCATGGAAACGAGTTGCTACGGAATCCAGAAGGCCGCCGAACCGCCGAGGGCCGTGAACCCGGGGTAAGCAAGCCATCCATGTAGCTGCTGAAGGTGGTATCGCCTGCCGAGACGGCTAATAGTTCGTCAACCTGCATTCCGACATATTGATAGTTCGCCGCATACCGATGAAGCAGCGGGTCTGCGAGAACGGTGCAACGCCGTCAGTGCGTGAAATCGGCACGTGGGCGCAACTTAGCCACCACTCAGTGTCTACACTCAACGATCAGCCGTAAACGATTCTCAAGAGTCTTGTTCAACAACGCGATCCGACGCAGTGTTTTTGAATCGAAAATCACACTTGTCTGCTCCGGTTGCGATCGTGCCCGACCGGACAAGCTCCAGGCCAGCCAAGTTCGTTGTGATATGATCTACTTCACAAAGTATGGAAGCAAAGGCACCACAATCGTATCGCTCGAACAGTTTACATATACCGCATTCGAGAATATCAACACCATAACCCAATCCGAATGTCTCTTGTTTGTCTGTGACTATTCTTGCCACAAACCCATCCGAATGGTCTCGTATTTTGAGTCTCCTATCTAACAGCACCAACAATCTCGTCGAGAATCGGGTACCGATAAGTTTAACGGGTAGCCGCTTGAACCACTGGTGCAGCTTGTTGGCAGGCTCTACGTAGGCTCGTGCGACTTCCAAGCTGATCTCCCGAATCCGTTCATAGGTCTCCCCACGCCTATCAAGTACTTGGATCAATGCGAGAAAGTACCCTGATATGTCGAGCCGCCGATCCATCGGATTCTTCGATGATCGCGCAAAACGGATATCTTTCTCTATGCCGCTGAAGGCGTCATCGATTTCATTAAGAATTGCGAGGGAATCCTGTGGATAATTGGTGTCAAGCGCCCGCACAAAGTACTTCTTATACTTTTTCAAATTGCACCCCACCGGCGTTACCGGTCGCTAAACTGAAACCCCTTTCTTCATCACTGTCATTTCGTGATACGCATGAAGACCGCACTGACCCGACCGCGTGCATTCCAATCGGGATATCAACTATAGGGAAGTAGTCTCGCCCGAATTCATATGCTGTAGCAGAGATTAGCTGCCGAATGCACGTCTAACTATGCCGTCAACTGACGCCGTATAACGGTCGGCGCCTGAGCTGCGCGCCAACCAGGTTTGATTGCTCACTATGTACAACGCGTCAGTTCCAGGCGCGTGTTAGGAAGTGCGTGCGATGGGATCACGCAAAGATCTCAACGTATGAGGAGGAACTCTGCGGTTCTGGAACGGGTTCGCCCTGTTCTCGAAGCCCGGCAACGTGGAGTTCAATCGCCTGGCGCATCCTCTGCTCGACCTCAGACTCCGTGGATCCTGTCGCTACGCACCCAGGGAGATCTGGCGAATAGGAGGAATAACCGGTGTTCGTAGCCTCCATCACGATCAAGTAGCGTTTCATCACTTGAGCTCTGCCTGCTTGAGGACGCTGTCGAGGGTTCCGGCCGCGAGATCGTGGCTCCGTTTCCCGGCCACCGTGACCAACCCTCGTTTCATCGGGTGCTTATACTGGCGGTGGCTTCCTCGGGTCCGGACAAGGTACCACCCGTCACGCTCAAGGAGCTTGATTACGTCCCGCACTTTCAAATGAGAACCCCGCCTCTGAAAAACCCCAGCTGACTTTGCTGTGACTTTAAAGGCGAAGCCTCAACATCTTCCCAACGGTCGGCGCCTGAGCTGCGCGCCGACTAAGTTCGCTCTCTCCCTATGTACAACGCGTCTGCTCCAGGCGCGTGTTAGACCGCGCTTTTGCGGGATGAGGAACGACCTTTGGAACGACGCCGGATCGTCTTCAGTGTCGAGGCCTCGGCCTTCTGGGCGTGATAGAGATCCCAGCGGAGCTGCAGATTCATCCAGAAGCCCGGAGTCGTGCCGAAGAACTTGCTGAGGCGCAGTGCCGTGCTGGGAGTCACTCCGCGGCGTCCGTTTACCAGTTCGTTCACACGCTGATACGGAACATGGATCGCCGCCGCCAAGTCGCGCTGGCTGAGTTCCATTGGATTCAGGAACTCCTCGAGCAGGATCTCCCCAGCGTGTATGGGTGCTCTGTGCGTCGGTACGCGAACCATGGTTCTGCTTCCCCTTTCAGCCTCGGTGGTAATCCAGAATCTCGACATCATCCGGGCCTGATTCCGTCCATACAAAGTAGACCCGGTATTGGTCGTTGATCCGAATGCTGTGCTGTCCTGTCCTCTCGCCCTTTAGCATCTCCAGTCGATTGCCCGGAGGTATGCGCAGGTCATCCAACCGCTCGACCGAGTCCAGTTGCTCCAGCTTCCGAAGCGCGGCGCGAAGCAACTGCCGCGGGAGCGCTCGTCTCGCGCCGTTCGTCGGTCTAACGGTCGGCGCCTGAGCTGCGGGCCCTCCAGGATTGATTGCTTCTAGTGTTCACCGCGTCTGCTCCAGGCGCGTGTTAGAGCGCCTCTCTGCTACGCGAGAAGAACTCTGGTTCCCCTCATACGGTGGCCGCATCGAGACCGGCCATGGCGATCACCTTTCCGATCTCCTCGGCGCTGGATCCAGACGTGATCAGGGAGCGGATCAGAAGGTCGATACTCACCGAGGGGTCGCCCGCCTCCATCTTTGCCACACGGGATTGGCTTGAGCCTACGCGCTTGGCGAAGGCCGCCTGTGAGATCTTCAGCCTCTGCCTACGACGCCGGAGTGCCTTCGCCAGGGATACGCGAACATCGATGAGCGCCATCTCCGCATCGCTGAGATCCAGGAACTCCTGCGTCCCGCTCACGACCCAGCCGGTGCGCTCCAGCTTCTTTCTCTTGCCCTCTTTCACGGCGTATTCCTCCTGATCATCACAGAGCGTCGTAGCGCGACAGCAGCGCTTTGCACGTGTCGACAACTGATTGGGGCGTGCTCTGCGTCTTCTTGCTGAACACGTGAAGGATCGGGACGGCATCGTCATCCAGTCGATATACGATTCTCCACGTCTTGTCCTCGTCACGGACCCTAAGCTCGTGACAACGGCGTCCAATGGACGGCATCGGACGCGATTGTGGCATGCTGAGCTTCTCGCCCTGTTGCAGCATACGGAGTAGGAAACCTGCCTCCCTCCGGGCCTCGAGTGAAAAGGGAGGCGTAGCTACTTCCCCACGCAACCAGACGAGTGGTTTGTCCGTGTCGCTCATGAGGAAATATATGTCAGATTAGACATTATGTCAATATTGACATTAGTTGGTCGCTCTAACGGTCGGCGCCTGAGCTGCGCGCTGGCCAGGTTCGATACTGCGTAGTGTTCACCGCGTCAGCTCCAGGCGCGTGTTAGGAAGCGCCTGCCGCGGACTTGGGAGGTTTCCAGGCCATCCGCAGCCGACGGTTTCTCGCCGCGCAGTCCCGGAGGTAGAGATTGATCAACGTCTGGTAGGGAATCCCGGTCTCACCAGCCAGCTGCCTGAAGTACTCGATCGTCACCTCGTCCAGACGGATCGTGACCCGCTTCTTCAGCCGCTTGGCGTAGGGGTTCGCCCTTGCTTTCGAAAAGTCGTAGTCGTCTCTCATGGCGCCCACCTTCGTGAGTACTCGCTTCGCTCCTTGCGGCTCGCCTTACGGGCTGAGATGAGTCGGATGACGCTCTCCGCTTGCCGGTAGCAATGACAGACAACCAGGGTGCGAAGGTTCGCGCTCAACCCCAGGAGAACGAAGCGCTCCTCTTCTTCGGAGTGGTCGGGATCGTCCAAGAGGAGCGCCCGCTCATCGGAAAACACCGTGGTCGCCTCGTCGAAGCTGACCCCGTGCTTCCGCTGGTTGGCGGTGTCCTTCTTCGGATCCCACTCAAACCGAAGCTCGTTCATGCACTAACTGTACATACACCGTACACATGAAACAAGTAGGTGTTCGCCTTCCTAACGGTCGGCGCTTGAGCTGCGCGCTGACCAGATTCGATGGTCCATCATCTCAACGCGTCGGCTCCGGGCGCGTGTTAGACAGCACTCGACGCTGGTGTCGGGTTGACTACGACATCGACCTCGCGACCAACCAGGTGCAGCAGTGCCAGCATCTGGCCGACGGACTTGGCCGAATTCGTCGGATCAAGGAGGCGGTATAGCTGGCTGGGGGACGTGCG
>JBATJK010000202.1:0-5927 GCA_049668445.1 Gemmatimonadota bacterium | reverse complement strand
TTCCTGCTTCCGCCGGAACAGCGGCGATACCCACTGGCCCGGCTCGAGATCGATGGGGCCGACGAACCATTCCGACGGTGGGCGGAGAAGACCGACCGGGTGGAGTATTGACGCGATGAAGATCTGTGGTACAACGAACGAGAGACGACGCACGGGCGGAAGCGCGCGACGAAGGAGAATCGTCTCGCTCCTGCTCGTGTCGGTGCTCGGTGCGACGGCGTTACTGCCCTCTTCGGCGCGTGGACAGGAAACGGGCGCGGTGGCTGACGCTCCCGCCGTGGTGGCCAGCCTCCAGTCGGATACACTGCCGAGCGCCGCGGACCGGGCCCGGTCCATGCTGGACACCCTGCGCGCGACGTCCGACAGCGTAGCGTCTCTCCGGGCGACGCGTCTCGTGGACCCGGACGTGGATCTGGATTTCCTCAGACTCCGCGCCCTGGAGCAGGTGGGGCAGATGCAGCGCGTGCTCCGAAGCCTGACTTACCTGCTGGAACAGGTCAGCCCGGACAGCCTCCCCGCCGACTCCGTGCGAACTTTCCTGGTCGGCTACATGGGCGCTCACCTGGATCTGCTCGACCAGTCCTTCGTGTCGACGGTCCAGGATTACGAGCAGTTGAGGCGGGAGCGCTCGACGGCGACCGCGCAGGAGATCGGTCGGCTCGAGTCGGATATCGGCGGGGTGCGGGCTTGGGCCGATACCCTCCTCCGCTACCAGGAGTGGGCCCTCGAGGCCGCCGACTCGCTGCAACTCGACGTCACCGGCCGGTGGGCAGCCTATGATCAGCTCCTGCTCGCAAGCGCCGAGAACACGGTCGGGCGACTGCAGATCGCGGTCGCGGAGCGGGATCGGCTCAGGGAACGCATACGTGTCGCGGAGCGGACGAACGCCCCGGCATCGGAGGTGGCCGACCTGAAGCTGAGGCTGACGGCGGTCGAGACCCGGATCGGGGACATCGGGGACAACCTGACGGCGTTGAGTCGACGGCTGGAGCGGCGTGGTTTCGAGTCGGCCACCTATCGAGAGACACTCATCCGGTCCACCGGCGAAGTGACGGGCGACGTCCTGGATCCGCAGGTCTTCCTCCGGCTGGTCCGCCGGCTGTCCGCCGACCTCTGGCAGTCAGTCCGGAGCAACGCGGGCACCGTGTTCGTGCGCTTGCTGATCGTCATCTTCTTCGTCGTCCTGTTCAGGGTCCTCTTCATCCTGCTGTGGCGGCTCTCCCAGGTGCTCAGGCTCGTCCGCGGGTCGCGCCTGGTTCGGGATCTCCTGGGACGCATCCTGCGCCCGATGGCGACGCTGACCGGACTGATCGTCGGGCTGTCGTTCATCGGCGTTCAGACCACGACCCTCCTGGCGGGCCTGGGAGTCGCCGGTCTCGTCATTGGCTTCGCGCTGCAGGACTCCCTGTCCAACCTGTTCGCCGGAGTGGCGATCCTGGCCAGTCGTCCGTACGACGTCGATGACATCGTGGAGGCGGCAGGAGTGGTCGGAAAGGTGCGAGCGATGGGCCTGTGGAACACGACGATCGTAACGTTCGATGCTCGCCGGCTGCTCGTTCCCAACAAGAACATCTGGGGCTCGAACGTGGAGAACCGCTCCGCGGAAGTGAATCGGCGCGTAGAGGCGGTGGCCCGAATCGGATACGAAACGGATCTGCAGGCAGCTCTGGCGGTGCTCCAGAAACTGATGGAGGAGGACGAGCGGGTTCTCGCCGATCCCCGTCCCAGCGTCTGGGTGTCGAGGCTGGCCGAGTCGTGGGTCGAGGTCAAGCTGTGGCCCTGGGTGAGGACCGCGGATTGGTGGTCCATGCACTCCGACCTGCCGCGTCTCGTCCGCCTGGAGCTGGCAGAGGCGGGGATCGCTGTCCCGGTACCGCGGAGAGATGTGACGACGCGTGCCGCCGGGCCACCTGCCGCGCAGGGCCAAACGGGACCCGCTCACACGACGTGATCCCCTCAGTCCTCGCTTCCGTTTCTGGATGCGGGGGATCGCCGGGGTCCGCCTTTGCGAACGGCCCAGGCGCGGCGCATCTTGCCCCTATCAGAAAGCCTTCTTTCACCAACAGCCGCAGAGACCGATGAACGATCAACTACTCAGCCTTCTTGGCGACGACGCTTCGTACCTGCTGGACCACGAGTGCAAGGGAATCGCGCTTGAGCGCCTCCACGCGCCGGGGCCCGACTTCGTGGATCGGGTGTACTCGGTATCCGACCGCAACAACCGGACGCTGGGTAACCTGGCCTGGATCTTCCAACACGGTCGTCTGGGCGGCACGGGCTACGTGTCCATTCTTCCCGTAGACCAGGGTATCGAGCACGCGGGTGGCGCCAGCTTCGCCAAGAACCCGGACTATTTCGACCCCGCGAAGATCGTGGAACTGGCGATCGAGGGCGGGTGCAACGCCGTTGCGTCCACGTTCGGCGTCCTGGGGTCCGTGGCGCGGCAGTATGCGCACAAGATTCCGTTCCTGGTGAAGATCAACCACAACGAGCTGCTGACCTACCCCAACACGTTCGACCAGGTCTTCTTCGGATCGGTTCAGCAGGCGCACGACATGGGGGCCGCAGCGGTCGGGGCGACGATCTACTACGGCTCCGAGGAGAGCAACCGACAGATCGTGGAAGTCGCCGAGGCCTTCGCGTACGCGCACGAGCTGGGGATGGCGACGGTCTTGTGGTGCTACCTGCGAAACAGCGCCTTCAAGAAGGACAAGGACTACCACGCCAGCGCGGACCTGACCGGGCAGGCCAATCACCTGGGCGTCACGATCCAGGCCGACGTCATCAAACAGAAGCTGCCCGAGAACAACGGTGGTTATCTGGCCCTCAACGAAGGGGGTGTGAGTTTCGGGAAATTCGACAAGCGGATCTACGAGGAGCTCACCACCGATCACCCGATCGACCTTTGCCGCTACCAGGTTGCGAACTGCTATATGGGCCGCGTTGGCCTGATCAACAGCGGCGGCGCTTCGGGCGACAACGACTTCGCGGACGCGGTGCGCACGGCGGTGATCAACAAGCGCGCCGGTGGCACCGGCCTGATCTCAGGCCGCAAGGCCTTCCAGCGGCCGATGGCCGAAGGCGTCAAACTTCTCAATCACATTCAGGACGTGTACCTGGACGACGACATCACCCTGGCCTGAGTCAGGAAACCGTGGCGGGGCGGTCCTGACCGTCCCGCCTGCTACGGAACGCGTTTGAGACTGATTCCTCACCATCCCTACGCCAGGTCCGGTATCCTGGCTCTTGCGGCGTCGTTCTTCCTCGCCGGCGCCTTGCCGCTGTGTGCCCAGAAGACGGACATCCTCGTGCTGTACCAGGGGGACTCGATCACGGGCGAGGTCAAGGAGCTGAATCGGGGCAAGCTGTCCTACAAGACCGACCACATGGGAACCCTCTCGGTCAAATGGGACAAGGTCGCACACCTCACGAGCACGAACTACTTCGATGTCGTGGACAGGTACGGCGCCAGGCATTTCGGTCAGCTCGCGGCCAGCGAGGAGCCGGGCCAGCTGCTGATCATCCTCGCCGACACCGTCCGCGTTCGAATGATCGACCTCGTGGCGATGTCGCGCATCAGAGCCGACTTCTGGAGCCGGCTCGACGGATACGTAGACATCGGGTTCGATTTCCAGAAGGCCAAACGGAACCGGCAGCTCAACAGCTCAGCCCTGGTCAAGTATCGGACCCAGAGATGGGCCAGCCAGGTGAGCGGCACCACGTACTACCAGCGGCAGGAGGGTACGGACGGGACGAGTCGCAACGACCTCGGGCTGCTGGGACAGCGACTGTTCGGCAACCACTGGAGCGCCCTCGCGTTCGCTTCCTTCGAACAGAACCAGGAGATCAGCCTGGACCTGAGACAGACCTACGGATTAGGCGCCACACGCGAAGTCGTCCATTCCAACGCGCTGATCTTCCAGATCGTCGGCGCACTCGCGTACGCGAACGAGAAGTTCGCGACTGCCGAGGGAGCCACCAATACCATTCAGGTGCCGATCTCGGCGGACTTCGCGTTCTTCCGTTTCGACAGTCCCAAGACGGACGTTACGGCCAGCCTCACGGTCACTCCCATCCTCACCGACCTGGGACGCTGGCGGATGGACTTCTCGACGAGGTTGTCGTACGAGCTGATCAGCGACTTCACCATCGGGTTCCGCTTCTTCGACAATTTCGACAGCCGGTCGCCTTCCGGTACGGGTAGCACGAACGACTACGGCCTGACGTTCAGTATCGGTTACACGTTCTGATGGCCGTTGCCGAGGGTCGCGCGCGGAGCTGCCTTTTCGCGGTTCTGGCCGGCGCCCTCGTCGCGGCGCTTTCCGCCTGCGCTGCGGAGGATGTCCCGGTGCCGACGCCCCCGCCCGAGTTGTCCGCCGCGATTCTGCGATCGGCAGCGTACTTCAGCCAGCACGTGGACGAACGAGAGATCCGCCTCGCGAACGGGGTTTTCCGGGATACGGCACGCCGGGTCGCAGTGTTCTTCCAGCCGGAGTACGCCGCCGGCGACCTCGACTCGGACGGAGTGCCGGACGCCGCCGTGGTCCTGGCGACGACCACCGGGGGTAGCGGCACCTTTCTCGACCTGGCCCTGGTCCTGAACAGGGACGGTCGACCCGTCGCCGCGGCGACCCGTTTTCTGGGCGACCGGGTGCCCGTGGACAGGATCCGAATCGTGGAAGGAGAGATCCAGGTCGATCTCACCATGCACGGGCCGGCGGATCCGATGTGCTGCCCCTCCCTGGAAGTCACGCGCCGCTTTCGCTACGAATCAGGGGAGGTCGTCGAGATCGGCACCGGGGCTGAGCCGGCTGACGACTCGCCGTGACAGGTGGCGCACAAGCACGCCGGGTGCGAGAATCCGACCCGTGGCTCCAGACATCCAGGGCCGGCGCTCACGCGGAGCAGCCCACAACCCACAATACGGAACCCTCGTATCCATGAGCATTGATCTCAAGGGTCGCAATTTCCTGACGTTGGTCGACTACACTCCGGCCGAGATTCGTCACCTCCTCGACCTCTCCGCAGAGCTCAAGGCTGCCAAGGCGGAGGGTCGAGAAGTTCCCCGTTTGAGCGGTCTCAACATCGCGCTGATCTTCGAAAAGACATCGACCCGTACCCGCTGCGCCTTCGAGGTGGCCGCGTACGACCAGGGGGCGCACGTCACGTACCTCGGGCCGACCGGGTCCCAGATCGGGCACAAGGAATCGGTTGCGGATACGGCGAGAGTGCTGGGCCGCATGTACGACGGCATAGAGTACCGTGGCTTTGGCCAGGACCGGGTCGAGGTCCTGGCCCGTCACGCCGGGGTTCCGGTGTGGAATGGGCTCACCGACGAGTTCCACCCGACGCAAGTCGTGGCCGACGTGATGACGATGGTCGAGCACGCCGGGCGCCCGCCCGAGGAGATCTCGTTCTGCTACCTCGGTGACGCACGTAACAACGTGGGCAACTCATTGATGGTAGGGGCGGCGAAGCTGGGAATGGACGTTCGGCTGTGCGCTCCCAGGAGCAACTGGCCGGAGGAGAGCCTGGTCGATCGGTGCCGCGAGTGGGCGGTCGAGTCCGGTGGGTCGGTGACCCTCACGGAGAGCGTGGCCGAGGGCGTGAAGGGGAACGATTTCCTGTACACGGACGTATGGGTGTCCATGGGAGAGCCGGCTGAGAAGTGGGCCGAGAGGATCAATCTGTTGCTGCCTTACCAGGTCAACGCGGAGGCGATGGCGGCGACTGGCAATCCCGACGTCAAGTTCTTGCACTGCCTGCCGGCGTTTCACAACCGCGACACGAAGGTGGGCGAGCAGATCTTCGAGCAGTTTGGCCTGGATGGGATGGAGGTCACGGAGGACGTGTTCGAATCCGAGGCCTCGGTCGCGTTCGACCAGGCCGAGAACCGGATGCATTCGATCAAGGCGATCATGGTGGCG
>JBATJK010000201.1:0-40292 GCA_049668445.1 Gemmatimonadota bacterium | reverse complement strand
CCCGAGGACCCCGGAGAAGGTTGCGCCGGCGAGAAAGCCGAGCAGGCCAAACCCCAGGGGAAACGGGACATCGGCCGCGTCAGGACCGACGATCAGCAGGAGGACCATGCCCGCGCCGAACCATGCTACCCCCCAGGTCAGACCCAGCCCGATCGCACCGCGAATGCGTCTCAGCCACTTCCTCAAAGGGACCTCCCTGTGGACCTGAACCTTCTGCCCCGACGTTGCTTTCCACCTGATCACCATTCTAACTTTGCCACGCAAAGCCTAATCGGGGTCTACAGGAGTGATCGAGCGGGACCGCTCAAGCGGTAGGATCGGCCTCAGAATCGACAGCCCCGTAAGTCAGCGTCAGTCCACCCAGCTCTCCATGAACCGTGTATCCCCCGCCGCCTCGTCCACGAGGGCTTGGAAGATCGCCTTGAGCTGTTCGTAGGGGAACGTCCCGATCACCATGCGATTATTGATGATCATCGTGGGCGTGGAGCGGATGCCATGTTCATACTGGTCCGACGTCCTCTCGTATTCGGCCCCCGTGGCGATCTGCCTCGCCACCTCGGCGATCGTCACGGAGTCCGTCGCCGCCGCCTCGACTCCGTACCGGCGCGCCAGTTCCGCTCTCCACTCGGGCGTCTTGGCCGCCTCGAAGTTGGCGAACACCTCGTCGATGATGGCCGGGAACTTCTCCGGATCGTGCACCGCAATGTAAGACATCTCGCACGCGCCCGGATGCTTGTCCTTGTCCACCACGTCGTTGCACTTCGCTTCCAGGGGGAAGAACTGGAACGCGATATTCAGGTGGTCCCCGAATTCCTCCTTGAGCCGTGCCATCTGCTCGTACAGGTACTTACAGTCCGAACACAGAGGGTCGACATACTCGACGATCCGGATCGGCGCCGCGTGGAAGTCGTCGGTAGCGCTGGCCGTGCGATAGATCGAGATCTCGCTCGGCCACTCGACTTCGGGCAGGCCGAAGTACTGCTTCACCACCCGGGCGGCCACTCCCCCGCTCTGGGCATCCCGCTTCGCCTCGTGATACCTCATCGCCGCCCACGCCTGGGTCGACGCAAACAGGGCGAGAACCACGAGGACCCCCAGTGAGGGCCGAAGCCACCTGGCCGGGAACCCGCTCGAATCGCTGTCGATGCCGTATCGCCAGAACAGGAACAGGCTGGCGAGCGACGACACGTAGAAGCCCGTGCACAGCAGGCACAGGCTGCCAAGGACGAAGACCGAGTACAGCGCCAGGGTGACCACCCCAATCCCGTTCGCCAGGGCCAGGCTCTTGTTCGTTCGCTCCAGGGCCGTGGACGGAATGAGCGCTCCGAGGACTACCAGCCCACCGATGATGGCGCCGAATACGCCGATCGGAACTCCGGCGATCGCCGAGATGCCGGAGTACGCGGAACTGTCGCAGTTGAAGAAGGCCGAGATGTCGCAGAACGACCCTTCCCAGATCGACTCGGGGTAGTTCGCGGCGAAGAAGTGGCGGATGGTCATGTAGGAGGCCAACGTCATGCCGACACCGGCCGCCAGGCTGGTCACCCGTTTCCAGGTCCAGCCCTCCAGCGTGAGAGAGGGGCTCATTGCCTGTCCTGTAGGGGCCCGCGGGCGGGCCTCACATGGTCATTGATCGCCGAGGTAACGCTCGCGAATGACGGCCAGGTGGTGCGCCGCGTGACCGGCTACGATGAACGCGACAGCGCGCACGGTCATATGCACCTCGTTGGCCACGCCACCCCGGTTCCACTGCTCTTCGTCAAATCCGTCGAACAGGCATTCGGTGGATCGGCGCACGGCTTCGAATTCCCTGGACAGGCTGGAAAGCGCACGCCTGTCGAATCCGGCCGACTTCACATACTCGTCCTGCTCGAACGGCGGCAGGGGCGTCTTCTCTCCCCTGGCGAAGCACAGGGCCCGCGCGCCGAAGATCCTCTCCGTGTCCACCACGTGGCCAAGGACCTCCTTCACGCTCCACTTCTCCGTGCCATAGCGAAAATCGGCGGTCGCCTTGTCCAGGCTCCCGAGCAAGCCCATGATCTCGTGCCTCTGCTCTTCCAGCACCTGAAGCACGGGCTGGTCAGGCACGAGTTCGATCATGGGGAGGTAGTAGGGATCGTACTCGGTGTGCTGCGGCCGGCCAGCGTCGAAACCGTTCATGCTTCACCTCTTCAGGGAACCGGAATACCTGAGCGGCTGCCTCGGATGCACATGAGTGTTTCGCCTGCGGGCGCGTGGGGCAAGGGGCGAGCTGTTGGAGGCTTGTGGCCGACCGGATTCAAGCGGTGAAGGCGCGCTTGACTCTCTCCCAGAAACCTGGCTCCTCGGTGTCCGGCTCGGGGGGCTCACTCTCCACTTCCCGAAGCTGTTCCAGGAGGTCGCGCTCCTCGCGCGTAAGGCTGGTCGGCGTCCAGACCAGGACGCGGACCACCTGGTCCCCACGTCCCGAGTCCCTGAGGCGTGGCATGCCCCGCCCTCTCAGTCTCAAGGCCTGCCCACTCTGGATTCCCTGCGGAATCTTCAGCATCGCGTTTCCGTCGATGATCGTAGGCACCTCGATGTCGGCGCCGAGCGCTGCCTGGCTCATGGTCACGGCCAGGTTGTAGACCAGGTCATCGCCGACACGCTGGAACCGCGGATCCGACTCGACCTCGACCAGGACCAGGACATCTCCGCGCGGTCCGCCGCCCCGCCCCGCGTTGCCGCGCCCGGAGAGTTTGAGGTAGTCATCGGTTGAAACGCCCGCGGGTACCTGGAGCTGCACCGTCCGGTCGGTCCGCACACGCCCCTCGCCGGAACACTCCGAGCACGGACTGAGGATACGCTCGCCGGCCCCACCGCAGTCCGGACACGGTCGCACGCTGACGAATTGCCCCAGCATCGACCTCTGAACCTGCCTCACCTCGCCGGCCCCGCTGCAGGTGCCGCAACGCTCCGGAGCCGTGCCCGGCTCGGCGCCCGAACCACCACAGCGGGAGCAGGAATCGAGCACCTTGATCTTGACGCCGCGCTCGACACCGCGGGCCGCTTCCTCCAGCGACACCTTGAGCCTCAGCTTGAGGTCTCCGCCGCGCCGGGGACCGCTGGAGCGGGAGGCACGGCCACCGAAGATATCACCGAAGCCCATGCCTCCGAATTCACGCATGAACACTTCGAAAGCATCCGCGAAGTCGAACCCGCCGAATCCACCCGTCGGGCCTCCACCCGCTCCCCGCTTGATCCCGGCTTCCCCGAAACGGTCGTACAGCTGGCGCTGCTCGGGATCCCGGAGCACTTCGTAGGCCTCGGTGACCCGCTTGAAGTTCTCCTCCGCGTCCGGAGAACTGTTCCGGTCCGGATGGAACTCCATCGCGAGCTTGCGATAGGCCTTCTTGATCGTGTCTGGGTCGGAGTCCTTCTCGACTCCCAGCCGTGTGTAGTAGTCCGCCATGTATGCCTTAGCAGGAATCGGAATCCGCGCGAACGCCGCTGCCGATCCCCGAGTTTACGGTGAGGTCAGTGAGTGACCAGATTCGATACCAGCGAAGACGTGCACTCGACCACGGCCAGGACCTTCTCGTACGGCATCCGGGTCGGTCCGATCACGCCGACCACTCCCTCCACCTGGTCCAGCTGGTACGTGGCCGTGATGATGGTGAGGCCCGCCAGCTCCGGTGCACCGTGTTCCGCTCCGATCGTGATGTGCGAACCACCGGCGGTGGCGCGGCCGTGCAGCACCGACGCCAACAGCTCTCGCTGCTCCGTGAGCTCCATCAATTCCTTCAGCCTGGCCCCCGAGTGGAATTCCGGCTGGCTGGCCAGGAGTGACACGTTCCCCAGGTGAATATCCTCCTCGCCGAGGGCCCATTCGAACATGTCGGGGCCGGATTCGACGAAGATGTTCACGAACGCTTCGGCCGAGGCGTCGGGTACCTGGATGTCCCGGAGTCTCTCGATCAGCGTACCGTGAATCTCTCTCAGGGTCGACCCGGCCAGCCTCTCGTTCATGAGCCTGGCGACGGCGGCCAGCGTTTCCGCGGGAAGCGCCGCCGGCAGATCCACGTACACGGTCCGTACGACGCCGGAGCCGAGCGTGAGGACCATCAGGGCCTTTCCGGAATCGATGGGAACGAAGTCCAGCTTCAGCAACACGGCCTCCGCGAGAATCGGGCCGACTGACAGTCCCAGTTCACCGGTAAGAAGCCCGAGCACGCGAGCGGCGCGTTGTACGATGGACTCCAGCTCAGAGGCCGTGGGCCGGACCGTCAGCTCCTTCTCGATGCGGGCGCGCTGCTTCGTCGAGACGTCCCGCCTGCCCATCAGGCTATCGACGTAGTAGCGGTAGGCCAGGTCCGTGGGCATGCGACCTGCCGAGGTGTGCGGGTGCGTGAGGAAGCCCTTCGTCTCGAGGTCGGCCATGGTGTTGCGGACCGTGGCTGCCGAGATGTCGAGGTCGTAACGCCGCACGAGCCGCCTCGAGCCCGCGGGCTCGGCCGTCTCGATGTACGCCTCGATCACCGCCTGCAGGATCGTGCGCTCACGCTCTGTAAGACTCTCGTACACCATCACCTTCTCGCAGCCCGTTCTGTGTTCGTCGAGGTCGGCATGCGGCCTTCCAGCGCCGCGACCAACTCATCCAACCGGAGCCATCCTTCCGCCGTGAAGCGAACCCCGGATTCGTTCATCGCTACCCAGCCCGCCTCCCGCCAGGTCTCGAGCAGGTCCCCGGCATGGGCGAACACGGATTCCGCCAGCGGATCGTCCACCGCGAGTCCCCGGTTAGTACGAAAGGCGAGCCAGAGTCGTTCCAGTCGACTCTCGCCCGCCCCCGGCGATTCGTGACCCTCGAGCGTGGTGTCACCGTCCGTGAGAGCCCTTCGGTACGCCGACCAGCGGAAGACGTTCCAGACGCGAACACCCCCAATGTAACTGTGCGCCGAAGGACCGAGGCCAAGGTAAGGGGAACCATCCCAGTAATGCCAGTTGTGAAGGCACTCGTGGCCGGGGAGCGCGAAGTTCGACACTTCGTAGTGCACGAAGCCGGCTCCCTTCAACGCCTCCACCGCAGCCAGATACTCGCCGGCGTAGCGCTCGCCTCCCGGCATGTCGATGTCACCCGCCTTCACGCGACGGCCGAGCGGCGTGCGCGGTTCGGCTGTGAGACCGTAGGTGCTGACGTGTGAGACCCCCGCATCCAGGACCTCCTCCACTTCGTCGCTCCATGCCCGCTCGATCGACGAGGGCAGGCCGAAGATCAGGTCCGCGTTCAGACTCTCGAACCCCGCCGAGCGTGCGGCCGCCAGGGCCCGTCGCGCGCCGGCGGCATCGTGCAGGCGACCGAGCCACCGGAGGACCTCGTCGTCGAACGATTGAATCCCGATGCTCAGCCGGTTCACCCCGGCGTCGAGCCAGGACCCGGCGACGGCCTCGTCCAGCGAGGCCGGATTGGATTCGGCGGTCCACTCCAGTCCACCCCCGTCCAGGCCGAAACGCCCGCCGAGGACTTCCCCCAGACGCGACATCCCGTCTCCGAGCAACGACGGAGTTCCTCCTCCGACGAAGAGGGTCTGCAGAGCTATCGGACGGCTCCAGCCCGCCAGGCCGACCCACTGATCTACTTCGGACTCGATACAATCCAACCACTCGGCCACCGGCGGCGCCGACGTGCGATGGACCGAGAAATCACAGTAGTGGCAACGATGCACGCAGAACGGGAAGTGGACGTACAGGCTCGCCGGCGGCACGGCTCCTTCGACGGGCGGCATGGCCTCTTCGGCTCGTCGCTCGTTCAAGGGCGCCTGACCAGTTCGAAGCGGTGGCCGGGCAACGAGCGGACCTTTCCACCGATCTCCATGCGGCACAGCGTGGCGAGCGTTTCCGAGACCTCGATCCCGGTAATTCTGGACAACTCGTCCACCGGCGCGGGTCCTCCGGCGAGGGCCTCCCGCAGGCGAGCAGCCGGCGCGGGGCGAGCGGCATCCGGAAGACTGCCGCTCGCGTCGAACAGGGTGCCCTGGACCGTGGCACTTCCGTCATAGGCGGGACCATACAGCTGCCGGAGCACATCCAGGGCCGTTTCAGCGACCGCCGCGCCGTCGCGAAGCAGCTGGTGCGCGCCCCGTGAGACCGACTGATCCGCGGGCCCGGGTACGGCCAGGACTTCGCGGCCCAGGTTGAGGGCGAGCCCGGCGGTGATCAGCGCGCCACTTCGCTCGCCTGCCTGTACCACGACCAGCGCGCTGCTCAGTGCCGCGATGATCCGGTTACGCTCGGGGAAATTGAACTTCCGAGGGGCCTGCTCCGGGGGATATTCGCTCAGCAGTAACCCACCCTGCCCGATCGCCTGGTAGAGTCCACGGTTGGCCGCCGGATAGACACGGTCCACCCCGCAGCCCAAAACGGCGATCGTCGTGCCCCCGGCCGCCAGTGCGCCCCGGTGCGCCGCCGCGTCGATACCGGCAGCAAGGCCGCTTACGATCGCCCAACCCGCCGTGGCAAGATCGAAAGCCAGGTCGTGTGCCATCCGTCGGCCGTACTCGGTCGCCCGTCGAGTGCCGACGATCCCGATCATTCGGTCGGCCGGAAGCCGGATCGCCCCCCGGGCCCAGAGTCCTGCAGGCGGATCGTGCAGGTGGGTCAGGCGCTCCGGGTATTCGGGATCGCCGCGTCCAAAACGCCGCACTGCCGCAGGTGGCGAACGGGTCCCGGCCGGACCACCGCTCAGGGTCGCCACTCCTCCATCTCCGGAAACGGGTCGGCCTGGTCGAGCTCTTCCAGCTTCTTCTCTTCCTCGACCCGGGCCCACAGGCCCTGCAGGAAGTCTCCCAGACCCTCCCCGCTGACCGACGAGACCACGAAGCTGCCCCAGGCCTCGGGGGCGTCCAGCAACCAGTCCCGATCGTCCTCCGGTCTCAGGTCGGCCTTCGTGATCACCAGGCAGTGCGGGATCTGCTCGAGCGCCGCGTCGTGTGACAGCAGTTCGCCGCGGAGGAGTTCGTAGGTGGCCTGCGGATCCTCTGAATCAGCCGGAACCATGAGAGCAAGGGTGCGCGTTCGCTCGATATGCCTGAGAAACTGGGTTCCGAGCCCCTTCCCCTCGGCCGCCCCCTCGATGATCCCGGGGATGTCCGCGATCACCATCGATCGCCCATCGGACAGGCCCACCACGCCGAGATTTGGCTTGAGCGTCGTGAACGGGTAGTCCGCGACCTTGGGCCGCGCGGCGGAGACGGCCGACAGGAACGTGCTCTTCCCGGCGTTCGGCTCGCCCACCAGGCCGACGTCGGCGATGAGTTTGAGCTCCAGCTCGATCCGACGCTCCTCCCCCCACTCGCCCGGCTGCCACTCCCGCGGTGTCTGGTGAGTCGAAGTCGCGTACGAAGCGTTCCCTCTGCCGCCGCGGCCTCCCCGGGCGACCACCAATCGGTCCCCGGTGTTCAGAAGCTCTCCCAGGCGCTCACCCGTCTCCGCGTCCTTCACCACCGTACCCAGGGGGACCGGTAGATCCAGGTCGTCACCATCTGCCCCCGTCTTGTTGCTTCCCTCTCCGTGCCTGGCCCGACCGGCTGCGTAGTTTTCTCGATAGCTGTAGTCCAGGAGTGTCGTCAGCTGCGCGTCGGCCACGAGGGTGACGTCGCCGCCCCGCCCTCCGTTGCCGCCCGCGGGGCCGCCCCGGGGTACACCGCTCTCGCGTCGAAACGCGACGGCACCCGCACCCCCGGCCCCACCTTTCACGCGAATTCGCGCGAAGTCGATGAACATCAGATCCCCCGTCCGCGTTCGGACCGTTCCGGTTCTCGCTCGCGCACCCGACTCCAGAGCGAGCGGGCGGCGGTGCGCCAATCTTCGTGCTCAGTCAACTCCAACCCCGTCTCGAGGGCTTCGTCCACCGCTGCCGGCTCGCAGCCGGCGTGCAGCGCCCCTCTGAGGTGAGAGTGGAGCTGGGGCTCCCACCCGGTGGCCGCCAGGATCGCGACGATGCACAACTCGCGCGTCCCGAGGTCCAGGCCTTCTCGGGCGAGCACCTTTCCGTACCCCTCGTGGACCATCCACTCGTCCATGGCCGGATGTACCCGCCGGATGTTCCCCCTCAGCTTCTCATACGCGCGGCCGTACACGGTTCGGCACACCAGCTCACCGCGCCGCCCCCACGTCGCCAGATCCGCCGGATCCGTCTCGGGCGTCGAGCGCGTGCCGGAGACGTCCCGCCACTCCGCGAGTGCCGTCAGAGCCGCCGGAAATCCGAGGAACAGATAGCTCTGGAGTAGTGCCTCCTCGACCGACCTGGCTGGCGCGGAACCGGCGGCCTCCCGCATCGCCTCTATTCTCCTGATCCTGTCGCCCGCCGCCACGGCTGCCGAAAGGCGGAGTAGCGCCTGCGTGGAATCGTCGGTCATTTCAGCCGTCGACCCCCTGCGTCAGCGACTTCCCTGGCCCGGACGCGCCCCACCTCCATGCCGAGCGTGTTCTCGATCACCGCCTCGCTTACCTCCGCGAGGGCCGTGCGCTCGTCGGCCCGCAACACTCCGGCGAGTTCCATCAGCTGCACCGTAGCCGGGCCCACCGCGCGGAGCGCTCCGTCTTCCACTTTCACCGCGAGTCCCCAATCGTCATCGAGGGCCGCCACGCACAGCACCCCTTCCGCACCTTCCTTGGCGAGCAGCCGGCCCTGCGTGGCCAGCATGATCTGGAGCGGCACCCGGCCTGGACACGAAGTAAGCTCGGGGAATCTCGTCATCGCGCTGACAACTGCTGCCGGCGCAGCGTGCCCCGCCCGCGCCTTGCGGACCAGCCTGGAGTAGGCTCGCGCCATTTCATGCAACGGCATTCGCGGCGTCGGGACTCCGCACCCGTCCAGCGCCCAGTGGTGATCCTCGGGCTCGTAGTCCATCCACTCGACGAGAGACTCCTGGATCCTGCGCTGCACCGGATGGTCCAGGCGGTCGTAGCCCTCGATCGGCCAACCGTTGTGGGTGGCGAGGGCCAGCATTCCGGCGTGCTTGCCGGAGCAGTTGTTGTGCATCCGGCCTGGAAGGCGTCCCGCGCAACCCATGGCCCGGGCCGTATCCCTGTCGAACGGCGGATGCGGACCGCAGTGCAGGTGGTCTTCGTTCAGCCCCAGGCGCCGAAGGAGCGTCGCCACCCTCTCGGTGTGCTGCCTCATCCCTCCGTGTGAGGCGCAGATCAGGGCGATGTCCTCGGGCTCGAGACCGAAGGCATCCACCACCCCGTCCTCGATCAGGGGCAGGGCCTGAAAGGGTTTCATCGCCGAACGCCAGTAGGTCAGGATCTCGGGATCGCCCGCGCACAGCTCCTCGTCTCCAGCCGAGCTGCACACCACGCCCTGCACGTGGTGAGTCGATTCCACCGCGCGCCCGCGGCTGACATCGACGATCATGTCAACGGGTCTCAGAATAGCCTCCGGTCAGCAGCATTCGGCGGGGACGACGACGGGAAGCTGGGCTTCGTTCCACGAGGTCATGTGCCCTTCGAGGTCGAGCACCCGAGTGAAGCCCGCCTCGCGCAGCGCGTTCTCGGCCACACCGGCTCGCCGACCCGTTCGGCAGTACACCACGATCTCGGCGGTGAGGAAGGACTGCAGTGAATCCAGGTTGGCGGCGATCTGATCGTAGGGAACGTTGATCGCGCCGGGAATGTGGCCTTCCGCGTATTCCTCGGGACTCCTCACATCCAGGATGACTGGCACGTCCTCCCCGTCGAGGCGCTCCACGAGCTCGGCCGAGGTGATCACCTGCGACGCCGAAAGCGTGAGAGTCGGCTCGCCTTGCACCGCGGTCTGTTGCCCCGCCTCCTGGGACTCCTCCGCCCCACCGTTTCCACCGGAGCACCCGCCGCCCAACAGCGCGACGACGAGCGCCATCGCTCCGGTCCAACTCACCCTCGTTCGTAGCATTCCGCCGACCTCCTTATCTGTGGCTCAGCGGCCCACGGGAACCAGATCCCGGGAACCGCTGGACTGTGTCATCTCGGGGCTCGGGCATCGCGAGCGGCCGGCAACCAAATCTCCGCGCCCGGTGCACCTACGTCAAACCACTTCCACCGCCCCCGTGATCGAGTATGTTACCCCCGTAAGAATCGCGTGCACGATCCTCTCATGGAAGCGGCAGCCTTTTGGAACCGTGGATGCAGTTGGGCCTCGAGGGCCTCGCGCTCGTCGGAGCCGGAGCTTACGTCCTGTGGCTCGTCAGCCTGGCCAACGGGGACGCATCCATTGCCGACCGGTTCTGGGGACTCGGATTCGTCCTTCTGGCCGCATGGTACGCGTCCAACGGCGGAGGCTGGCCGGTTCGCTCGTGGCTTCTTCTCGGTCTGACGTCCGTGTGGGGAATCCGACTGTCGGTCCATATTCACCGCAGAAACCGCGGAAAGCCCGAGGACCCCCGGTACGCCCGCTGGCGGGAGAACGGTGGCGCATCGTACTGGTGGACCAGTTTGTGGAAGGTGTTCGCACTGCAGGCTCTGATCCTGTGGATCGTGGCGGCCCCGTTGCTCGTGGGCCAATCCAGCGGGACTCCCGACCACCTGACCGCGGCGGACTTCGCGGGCAGCGCCGTGTGGCTCCTCGGCTTCGCTTTCGAAGCCGTGGGCGACGCGCAACTCGCCGCCTTCAGAGCGGATCCAGCCAACGCCGGGAAGGTCCTCTCGACAGGCTTGTGGCGCTTCACTCGCCACCCCAACTATTTCGGCGATGCGTTGATTTGGTGGGGTCTCTTCGTGATCGCGACCTCGGTCCCGGGTGGAAGCTGGACCGCCTTCAGCCCGATCCTCATGACCGTACTCCTGGTTCGTGTATCGGGAGTCGCGCTACTGGAAGAGAGCCTGCGCGAAACGAGGCCCGGCTACGCCGATTACGTTGCGAGAACGAGCGCTTTCATCCCCTGGCCTCCACGGCGTCGGAGACCTGAGTCCGGCTGACGGAAGGGCCGGTGTTCGACCCGGCTCGCCCCCCCGGAGGGAAGCGCTCCTCGATCCGTCCCCGAATTCCGCGGCTTCCCGTCTTGCCAACCTCGAATGGATCGTACATAATGGGCCTATCTGAGGTATTCGTAACTCCCAGTCTTCACCAAACAGGAGATGTAGCGTGACGAAACAGGACTTCGCTGACAAGCTCGCCGGCAAGTGTGACCTCTCCAAGGCCAAGGCCATGGAAGTCATCGACTGTATCTTCTCGACGAAGCCTCGCGAGGGGATCATCGCCATCGAGCTGGACGCCGGCAACGACGTGACGATCACGGGCTTCGGCACGTTCAAGACCCGCCGGACGAAGGCTCGCAAGGGCCGCAACCCGCAGACGGGCCAGGAAATCACCATCGCGGCGCGCAACAGCGTCTCCTTCCGCGCTGGCAAGGGCCTGAAGGATCGCGTCCGGGAGTAGTCACTCCGTCGGACTACATCTCAGGTGGGAGGCGATGAGCCTCCGATGACAAATGCCCCTGCGGCCGGGTAACCGGCACAGGGGCGTCTGTCGTTTCAAGGCATGGAAGATCTGCGGAGAGCCGGACCTCTCCTGGAATTCAGGTGCCTCCGTCCGTCGCCGGACTGGCGGCCCCCACAAGTTCAGCGTCATCGACCCGCGACCCCGATTCAGCGGGAGTGGCCAGACTCAACAAGTCCTCCGGCGTACTCACCTCGCCGAGGAGCCGCACCGCCTCCAGGTACATCGGGCTCTGAGTCTCGAAGCGCTTGAACATCTCCAGTTCGCCGAACGCCGAGTTGGCGATCTGGGCCTCCAGGAAGCGATCGACTCTCGCCGTCACCCGATCGAACAGCTCCCGGTCGATCTCCAGATCGTCGATCTCCGAGATCTCCTGGTAGAACTGCTCCCGCATCTCCGGCATCACGACGAAGTCCCGATCGATGTAGGGATGGTCGTTCGTCCACTTCACCCCGAATCGGAAGGCCAGCTGGTTCAGCGAGAAGCCGGCACGCCCCACGGCTCGCTCGAAGTCCCTCTCGTCCACCGACGTCGTGTCGGGGATAATGACATCCGGCGTGATACCGCCCCCGCCGTACACCGTGCGCCCACCGGACGTGTAGAAGACCTCCAGGCCGGCGGTATCGACGGCGATACCCCGCATCGCCGACATCTGCGCGCTGACCGCGTGCGACAGGTCGTCGCCGGCCACCTGCAGGGCATCACGGGTGATCGATCGGCCGCTGGGTGTGTACCAGCCCGCCGTCGTCAGCTTGAGGTGGTTTCCACCCGGCAGGGAGAACACGGTCTGGACCGACCCCTTGCCGAAGGTCGGTGTACCCAGGATCAGCGCCCGGTCGTGATCCTGAAGGGCGCCGGCCAGGATCTCCGAGGCGCTGGCGCTGGCGTAGTTGACCAGCACCACGACCGGCAGTCCCGGAAACTCCTCGCCGTTCGGTGCGCCGAACGTAAAGTTCTGGTCCTCGACCCGTGACCGCGTCTCGACGATTCCTGCGCCCTGTGCGAGGAACAGGTCCGATACCGCGACTCCCTGGTCCAGCAGGCCGCCGGGGTTCCCGCGCAGGTCAAGGATGAGCGCTTCGGCTCCTTCCTCCTGGAGCGCACGGATGGCGTCACCGAGTTCCGTCCTCGCGTCCCGACTGAACTGGTCGAGGCCGACGAACCCGATCCGCTCATCCACCATGAAGCTCTTCACCGTCTCGACGTGAATCTCGTCGCGAACGATCGTGAACTCCAGCGGCTCGGATGCCCCTACCCGCCCCATGGAGATCGAAACGGGTGTTCCCTTGGGGCCTCGCAGGCGTTCGACCGCCTCCGTGTCGTCCCAGCCCCGCGCGGACTCGCCCTCCACCCCGACGATCCGGTCGCCGGTCATCAACCCCTGGCGCTCGGCCGGGGAATTCGGGATCACTCCCATGACCGTGATCCACTCGCCAACCTTCTGGATACGGATCCCGAGACCGCCGTAGTCGCCCTCGATCGAAAGTTCCAGGTCATCAGCCTGGTCGGCGCTGATGAACACCGAGTACGGATCACCGAGCTCGGACAGCATTCCATCGATCGCCATCCGATACAGGTCCGACGAATCCATCTCCTCGACGTACCTTTCGGACACCAGGCGGTGAACCTCGTCGAACAGGCGGGCCCGATACACGGTGCTCTCCTGCGCACCGACTCCCTGCTCCAGGAGCCAGCCACCCGACCCCAGCGCGATGATCGTAACGACCACCGCCGGCACCCATTTCCTTCTATCGCTCTTCACTCGGTCAGCTCTCCGGTCCCGTTCTCTCGTCAGCCTGCTCGTCTCTCGTCTGCTCGCCAAGCGCCAGGAGTTCCTCGGGCGTCGCCGCCCCATCGAGCAACCGCACCGCTTCGGTTACCTGCCTGCTGCGCTCCACGGCCCGCCTGAGTCCCGCGTCTTCCCCGAAGGCGGCCGTCGCGACCTGCCGGCCGAGTTGGAAGTCCACCAGGTCGCCCGCCGCGTCCACGAGCTCCGAATCCAGCGTCGCGCCGGTTTCCTCCGCGAGATAATCGACGAACTCGCGTCGCAGCCCGGTGTCCACGACGAAGTCTTCCCGCAGGTCGGGATGAGCCCGGTGGTACTTGACCGCGAACCTGAAGGCCAGGTCGTTGAAGGCTACCTCTGAATCCAGCAGGACCTGCCGAAGCTCCTGCTCGGAGACACTGAGCGTATCGGGCATCACGACGACGTCGGGCACGATTCCGCCCCCCCCGTACACCACGCGCCCCGAGACCGTCTCGAACACGGGCATGTCCTCGGCATCGTCGAGAACCGGGTCGGTGTCCGCCACGAAACCATCGGTTGACCCCATCCCCAGTTGAACGGCCTCGGTCACCGCATCGTTGAATTCGTCGGAGCCGAGAGAGAACGCATCGTCTCCCTCGCCCCGCGAACGGTGAATGGAGCGTCCGGACGGAGTGTACCAGGTGCCCGTCGTGAGTCGGAGGTAGTTCCCGCCGGGAAGCGGAAACACGCTCTGCATGACCCCCTTGCCGAACGTCCGCGTCCCGAGGACCAGGGCTCGATCGTGATCCTGAAGCGCCCCGGCCACGATCTCGGAAGCGCTGGCCGACCAGGTGTTGACGAGCACGACGACCGGAAGGCCGGGGTATCGATCGGGTCCCGGCGCCGAGAAGGTATAGCTGTCCCGCGGATCCCGGGCCCGCGTATCGACCACCATCTCTCCCTGCTCCAGGAACAGGTCCGAGATTTCGACCGCCTCGCGCAGAATGCCGCCCACGTTGAAACGAAGATCAAGTACCAGCGACCTCGCGCCTCGAGCCAGCAGGTCGTTGATCGCGACCTGCAATTCCTGCGTTGCCTGGCGACTGAACTGCTGCAGGAATACGTAGCCGACGTCGTCGGACAGAATCAGGGATTGAGTGGCCACGATGTGGACGTCGTCCCGCACGATCGAGAAGTGAAGAAGCTCGGCCTCCCCTTCCCGGCTCACGGTGACCTCGACGGCCTCGCCCTTGGGGCCCCGCAGCGAGGAAACCGCATCCACCTGGCTCCAGCCGACAGTCGACTCGCCGTCCACCTCCACGATCCGGTCGTTGGCCATCAGGCCGAGCTCGGAGGAGGGACTGTTGGGGATGATGCTGAGCACCGTGATCCCTTCCTCCTCCGCCAGGATGCGCATCCCCACACCGCCGTAGCTGTTCGACAGGAGGGCCGTGGTCTGGTCCTCTGCCCGAATGAAGGCCGCGTACGGGTCACCCAGCTCGAAGAGCAGCCCGTCGATGGCCTTGTCGTACAGCTCCTGCGCGGACACTTCCTCCACGAAGTTGTCCGACACGCGATGTACCACGGTCTCGAGAAGTGCCTCGGACGCGGACGGTCCCGCACTTTCCTGCAGCAGCCAACCCCCGCTCGCGAGCACCGCAAACAGACCCGCGACCGGAGCCGTCCAGGAACTCCTCAGCTTCATTGCACCTCCGTTCGACCGTTCAGACCTGCCGGCACGGCGTCCATACGCGCATGCCCGTTCTTGAAACTCACGGCGACCCAAAAGGTTTCACGCCTCGAGGCGGAAACCGGTCGGGCCAGCGCTCTGACAGCGCCTCCCACAGCCGGTCCTGCACTTCCTCCAGCGGACCGTCGCTGCTGATCGTGATCACGCCCGGCTCGGATTCGGCCAACGCCGCGTATGCCCTCGCGACTGCGCGATGAAAATCGGCGTGCTCCTGCTCCAGCCGGTCCGCCTGTCCGCGCTGTCTGCCCCTGCCCACGTCGGCGTCCAGGGCCAGCAGGACCGTGCCGTCCGGCTTCAGACCTCCCGTCGCGAACGCGTTGAGATCCTTCACGCGATCCAGGCCGAGACCTCGCGCAAGGCCCTGATAGGCGTACGTGGACATCTCGAAACGGTCCGCCAGAACGAGTTCACCCCTCTCGAGCGCGGGGCGGACTACCCGCTTCACGAATTCAGCCCGAGAGGCCAGGTAGAGAAGCAGCTCCGTCTCGGCGAAGATCGGGGTTTCCGGATCGAGCACGATCTGCCGGATTCTCTCGCCTGCCGGCGTGCCCCCCGGCTCACGGACGAGGAGGTGGGCCACGCCAAGTCGGTCAAGGCGCTCCGCAAGGCGCCTGAGATGGGTGGACTTCCCCGCCCCCTCGCCCCCTTCGAACGCGATGAACAGCCCGCCGGTTCCAGTCACGTGCGCCTCGACCTCCATATGAAGGAATCGGCGCCCAGTCGGCGCCGATTCCCGTTGATTGTGCTGCAATCCGTCACCCGGCCATGCCGAGCTGAAGAGCTGATCGGCCGCTAGTCCTCGTAGTAATCGGCCCCCAGGTGCGTGATCTGATCCTCCCCGGCCATCCAGCGGATCGTGTTCTTCAGCTTCATGTGCTGGATGAAGATGTCGTGCTCGGGATACAGACCCTCTCCGACCTGCGGCGCCTTGAGATAGAAGGACAGCCACTCCTGGATTCCGGACAGACCGGCCCGGGACGCGAGATCCATGAACAGAGCGAGATCGAGGACGATCGGTGCGGCCAGGATCGAGTCGCGGCACAGGAAGTCGATCTTGATCTGCATCGGGTACCCCATCCACCCGAAGATGTCGATGTTGTCCCAGCCCTCCTTGTTGTCACCACGAGGCGGGTAGTAATTGATCCTCACCTTGTGGTACATGTTGGAGTACAGGTCCGGATACATCTCTGGCTGCAGGATGTACTCGAGCGCCCCGAGCTTGGACTCCTCCTTCGTCTTGAAGCTCTCCGGATCGTCGAGAACCTCGCCGTCCCGGTTGCCGAGGATGTTGGTGGAGAACCACCCGCTCAGGCCCAGCATCCGGACTTTGAGTCCCGGTGCGAGGATCGTCTTCATCAGGGTCTGGCCGGTCTTGAAGTCCTTCCCGGCGATCGGAGCCTGGTTGCGGGCAGAAAGCTCGATCATGGCGGGCAGGTCCACCGTCAGGTTCGGCGCGCCGTTGGCGAACGGTACGCCCTCCATGAGGGCGGCGTAGGCATAGATCATCGAGGGGGCGATCGCCTCGTGGTTTTCGCGCATCGCCTGCTCGAGCGACTCGACCGTGTCATGCACGGGCTGCGGCTTGAGGAAGATCTCGGTTGATGCCGCCCACACGATGACCACCCGCGCGCAATCGTTCTCCGCCTTGAAGCGCCGGATGTCCGCCCGGAGCTGCTCGGCGAGCTCGAGCTTGTTGGCGCCGGTCTTGACGTTGGTTCCGTCGAGCTTCTTGACGTAGGCCTTGTCGAATACGGCCGGCATGGGCTTGATCGTCCGCATGAAGTCCGCGATCGGCTCCAGGTCTTCAGGCTTCAGGACGCCGCAGTGTCGTGCCGAGTCGTAGGCGTCGTCCGGGATCGGGTCCCAGGCGCCGAACACGATATCGTCCAGTTCGGCCAGCGGAACCAGGTCCTTGATCAGGGGCGTGCGATGCTCCGTCCGCTTGCCCAGTCGGACCGTCGCCATCTGCGTGAGCGAGCCGATCGGCTTGGCGAGGCCGCGCCGCACCGACTCGACGCCCGCGATCGTGGTCGTGGAGACGGCTCCCAATCCGACCAGCAGTATGCCCAGGCGTCCGTCGGCCGGGGCGATTTCCATTCCGGCGTTCTGCTCATTCATGGCGCACAATCCGCTTGAAGTGTATAACGTTAACTGTCTTTTTTATTTAACTTACGCTGTAGCCAATCCGGCATCTTCCATACCGCGTTCCCCACCGCGATTCCCTCGGGACGAGTATTCAAGTATACCCACCCGATGCGCTGCAGAACGGTCAGGTTGGTGAGTATGGCCAGCCCCCAGAGAACGACCCGGAGAACGGCCCCATTGCCCTGCTCTCCAAACAACAGAGCGGCGGCGCCGATGAGGATCACACGTTCAGCGCGCTGCATGATGCCTACCGTGCAGTCGATACCCAGGGCCTCGGCGCGCGCCCGCGTGTAGCTGATCATCAGCGATCCAGCCATCGCCAGGATCACCACGTAGATCATCACGACATCGTTGGGGCTGGCCCGATAGTCGTTGTACAGCGAAAGAAGCCCGATGTATACGATGATCTCGGACAGACGATCCAGGGTCGAGTCGTAGAACGCGCCGAAGGGCGACGCCAGGCCGGTACGGCGGGCCACCGTACCATCGAACAGGTCGAAAATGCCCCCAAGCAGGATCAGGGCACCCGCAGTGCGCACTTCGTGCTGGTGGAAGAAGTACCCGGACGAGCACGTGATGAGAAAACCCAGCGTGCTCAGCGTGTTCGGGTGAACCCGGGCCCGGACCATCCAGTTGATGATCGGATCGACGGCCGCCCGAAGTCCCTTCTCCAGCGCGTCCCGGATCGTCTTCATGAGGGGATAATGATCCGTGACTGCTCGCCCGCCTGGACTCCCTCGCCAATCGAGTGGTTCACCTTCTCCATGAGCTTGTCGAAGTTGGCCTGGGCGGATATCAGCGACTGGTATCGAGTGCTCGTCTGCATCTCCTCGCTCATCCTGCCGAGCTCGTCGCGAAGGTCCTCGGGCGGTTCCTCTTCACGCTCGAGGAATCCGATCAACTTCTCCTGCAGCGCCCGAATCCCGTCCAGCCTTCCCCTGGCCTCTTCGTCCCCGTCGATTTCCCGTATCGCTGAGCGGAGGTAGGCATACTCCGGCGTCTGTGAGATCAGCCGGCCCACGTCCCTCGCTCGCTCGAATATCGCATCCCTGTCGGACATATCCATCCCGGTCTCACTGTTATGAAGACACGTCACTTCGAACGGCGCGGCCGTCGCGCCTCAAGTTTTTTAACATAACGCTGACTTCGGCGAGCCGCGACAGATCTCGCGGCCCGTGCCGGCTCGCTTCGCTCATGACAGGGCGACGACGAACCGCTCCCGGCCCGCCAGGTCCGGATTGACCCTGACCGTCGCCCAGCACGAGTCCTGTTCCAGCAACCGACGAACCGCCTCGCCCTGTTCCGCCCCCACCTCGAGGAACAGGCCGCCTCCCGGTCGAAGGTGCGATGACGCCCCCGCCGCGATCTCGCGCACGACGTCCAGGCCATCGACTCCCCCCGCCAGTGCCTCTCGCGGATCGTGTTCCCGCACTTCGGTCGGCAGCGTGGGAACCACCGAGTCCTCGACGTAGGGGGGGTTGGAGACGATTACATCGAAGGTCTCCTCGGGCCCGATGACATCCCAGGGGGAATCCCCGGTGTGTCTGAATTCCACTCGCTCATTCAGGCCCAACGCCGACGCGTTCTGAGCAGCCTGTTCGAGAGCGGGAATCGAGATGTCTACGGCCACGGCCCGACTCACGACGCCCTCTTGCAGCAGTGACAGCGCTATGGCTCCGCTGCCGGTGCCGATATCGAGCGCGACCTGGAGCGGCGGCTGCGCGGTCTCCTTGCGGCGCACCACACGCCGCACCCCACCCGAGGCCTCCGCACCACGCGTCCAGTCCACGACTCCCTGTACCAGCTGTTCCGTCTCGGGTCTTGGCACCAGTGCCCGCCCGTCGCAGACAAGGACGAGGTCGCGAAACGCCACCGTGCCCTCGATATGCTGCAGGGGGACGCCGGAGAGGCGGCGGCGTGAGATCGTGGCGATTTGACCGGCCTCCTCGGGGAGGACCACGCGATTCGCGTGGAGAAGAAGGTCGGTGCGGGAGACCCCGACCACGTGCGCGACCACGCGCTCGGCCTCGTGCCTGGCTCCCTCGACCCCGCCCGCTTCCAGTTCGGCGGCGAGTCCCTCGATCACTTCTCTCCGGCTGGGGCCGGGAAGCCTGCGAATCGGGCCTTCGTCGTGCGGGCCAGAATCGCTCACCCCGTCTCTTCCTCGTGCATCCGCTCTTCGAGCCCTGCGGCCCGCAACGCCGCCACCACTTCGTCCAGGCTGCCCCCGAGTACGGCGTCGAGCTGGTGAAGCGTGAGGTTGATGCGGTGATCCGTGACCCGGTTCTGCGGGAAGTTGTACGTCCGGATCTTCGCCGATCGATCGCCCGTGCCGACGTGGGCCCTGCGCTCTCGCGAGCGCTCGGCCTCCTGCTCAGCCACGACGCGATCGAGCAGGCGGCTGCGCAGCACCTTCATGGCCTTGGCCTTGTTCTTGTGCTGCGATTTCTCGTCCTGACACGACACCACGAGACCCGTCGGCAGGTGCGTGATCCGCACCGCCGAGTCCGTGGTATTCACGGACTGCCCTCCTGGGCCGGAAGAACGGAACACATCGATCTTGAGGTCCCCCGGATCGATGTCGACATCGACTTCCTCGGCTTCCGGGAGTACCGCCACGCTGGCAGCGGACGTGTGAATACGGCCCGAGCTTTCGGTCACGGGCACCCGCTGAACCCGGTGCACTCCCGATTCGTAGCGCAGAGCTCCGTACGCGTCCCGTCCCCGAACGATGAAGATGACCTCTTTCAAGCCGCCCAGCGTGCCCTCGCTGGAAGACAACACCTCGGTCGCCCAACCGCGGGCGTCGGCGTAGCGACCGTACATCCGGTACAGATCAGCCGCGAACAGGCCCGCTTCGTCCCCGCCCGTACCGGCACGGATCTCGACGACCGCGGGACGGTCATCCAGCGGGTCCTTCGGAACGAGGAGCGCGCGAACTCGCTCCTCGACCCCGTCCATGTCTTCTTCGAGCGACTCCACCTCGAGCCGGGCCATGGCGGCCAGCTCGGCTTCGCCCGAGTCCAGCAGCTCACGGGCCTGGGCGAGATCGTCGAGCATCTTGAGGTACTGTCGGCCGGCCTCGGCCAGGGGAGTCAGATCGGAGTGTTGCTGCGCAACGGCACGCAGACGCCCGGGATCGGCCAGTACGGCCGGATCCGCGAGCTGTGCCGCAAGCGATTCGTAGGTCTCGATGACCGCAGCGACGCGACTGGCGAGTTTCGGGGCGTCGGCCATGTTCAAAGAAGAAGGGCTGTGGGGTGGACCCGGGGCGCCCCGTGGACGCCCCGTGAAATCACTCTGCCGCCGCGTCTACGGCCTTCTCGGCCTCCGCGTCCGCGCCGGTGTCGACCTCGGCGACCACTTCCACCTCGGCCTCCTCGACGACCACTTCCACCTCGGCCTCCTCGACAACGGCCACCTCAGCCGGCGCCTCGGTAGCGGCCACAGTCTCTTCCATTACGTCTTCGGATCCCGCGTCCGCTGAACCGTACTTGCGTCGGAAACGCTCGACTCGGCCCGCGGTATCGACCAGCTTCTGACGACCCGTGAAGAACGGGTGGCAGTGCGAACAGATCTCCACGTGCAGCTCATCGACGGTGGAGAATGTCTCCGACACGCGCCCGCACGCGCACGTGATCTTCGTCGGCGTGTATTCCGGGTGAATCCCTGGCTTCATCTTTACGCTCCAACTGAGTTGCGGCTTCCCGTACGCGTCCCACGATTCGACGTGGGATGCAAAGCGTGTCAAAATGGATCTCACGAGGTGATTCGTCAACCGTGCGTTGCTGCCGTGCGGGCCGGGCGCAACCTTGCGGTCGATACAGTGTAACCGTGATCGAGGTCCGTACACGAGCACGAGGAGTGGAGACCGATGCGTTCGCCTGTTTCAGATCTGAAGTCGCCCGCCCTTGTCGCAGCGGCCCTGCTTCTCGCCGGCTGCGGAGACGAGTCGACCGGGCCACAGTACGGCGACCTGGAGTTCGCCCCAGCCTCCCCTGTCCTGATCGGCGCTGCCCGCGAGGTCGAGCTCGAGTTGTTCAACGTGTCCAACGAGACGCTGGGACCGCTCGTACTCGGGCCCGGGAATATCCCCCTCAGCTTCCCGCGCGAGTTCACCTGCCCTGGGCTGGGAGTCGTGATCACGCCCAACCAGATCCAGTCGATCTCCGGTGGCGGATCCACCAACGTGGTGGCCAGCTTCAGTTTCGCCGATCTGGACGAAGAGGAGTGTCCCCTGGCGACCTACGAGGTGGATATCAACGCGGCCCTGGGGAACACCGTGCTGGGGTCATCCCAGGTTCGCCTGGACCACACCGCACTCGAGTAGGACGGGCTCCCGCCCCCTCGCCAGTCGGCTGATCTCAGCAGATGCGGGGAAGTTGATCACCGGGCAGCATGTCCACCACCCTGCTCGCCCCCAGTCCGGTCCGAAGAAGGACCAGGCCCGGGCGCTCGGCCGTGACCGTACCGACTCGAGCCGCTGATACGCCGGTCGCGTGCGAGCGAAGCGCTTCGAGAGAAGCTTCGGCTGCTTCTGGAGCCACGATGGCGACCAGGATTCCCTCGTTGGCCACGTAGAGAGGATCCAGCCCCAGCATCTCGCACGCCGCGCGCACCGGCCCCGGGATCGGCAGATCGCCCTCCTCCAACCGGATCCCGACGCCAGACGAGGCCGCAATCTCGTTCAGCGCGCTGGCCACTCCGCCACGAGTCGGATCCCTGAGGCACCGAATCGCCGGGCCGCATGCGACGCGGAGACTCTCGACGAGGGGCGCCAGGCACGCCGTGTCACTCTCCACCTCGACCTCGAAACGGAGATCCTCGCGAGCCGCCATGATCGCCACGCCGTGTCGACCGATCGGTCCGGAGACGAGGACCACGTCCCCGTCGCGCGCCCGCGTCGGGCCCGGACGGAACTCGGGAGCCAGGCGACCGATGCCGGTCGTGTTGATGAACATCCCATCGGCCTTGCCGCGTTCCACGACCTTGGTGTCGCCGGTGATGACGATCACTCCCGCCTCACTCGCCGACTCGGACATCGCCTCGATGACCCGGTCCAGTACGTCGAACGGAAGCCCCTCTTCAAGGATGAAGCCCGCGGTCAGGTAGAGCGGCTCGGCCCCCATCATGGCCAGGTCGTTCACCGTTCCGTGGACGGCCAGGTGACCGATGTTCCCGCCCGGAAACTCGAGCGGGCTGACGACGAAGCTGTCCGTCGAGACCGCGATCTCCTCTCCCGGGGTGGCCACCACGGCGGCGTCCCCGAGCACAGAGAGCACCTCGTTTCCAAATCGAGGGAGGAACCTCTCGCGAAGGAGAGCCGCGCTCAGCTTGCCCCCGGAACCGTGACCGAGCAGCACCCGATCCGCTTCGCTCGCGGGAACCGGACACGTCAGGCCCGAGGAAGCGATACTCACGCGGGCTCTCCCATCGTCTCGGGCTGGAACCGCGCGTAGTTGTAGTAGGCGGCGCAGGCGCCCTCTGACGACACCATGGGAGCCCCGAGAGGTTTCTCCGGGGTGCAGGCCTCGCCGAAGGCGGGGCACTCGAAGGGCTTGATCCGCCCCCGCAGCACGTCACCGGCCATGCACTCCTCCGGCTCGGACGTCCGGATCGAACCGAGGTCGAACTTCCTCTCCGCGTCGAAGTCGGCGAATTCCTTACGGAGTCCGAGTCCACTCGAGGGAATTTCCCCGATCCCGCGCCACGCCCTGTCCACCAGTTGGAACACCTTCGACACCAGCGCCTGTGCGGGTTCGTTCCCGGACCGTCGGACGGAGCGCGCGTACTGGTTCTCGACCTCGGCTCTTCCCTCCTCAAGCTGGCGCACCGCCATGTAGATCCCTTCCAGTATATCCACCGGTTCGAATCCCGTGACGACGATGGGGACACCGTATTCGGCGGCCAGCGGTTCGTACTCCTTCCAGCCCATGACCGTGCACACGTGTCCGGCCGCCAGGAACGCCTCCACCCGGTTGTCCGGGGCATCGAGAATCGCCCGGATGGCCGGCGGAACGGTGACGTGAGATACCAGCACGCTGAAGTTCGTGATTCCGAGTTCGCGCGCCTGCCACACCGCCATCGCGTTGGCCGGCGCCGTCGTCTCGAAGCCGACGGCGAAGAACACGACCTCGCGATCCGGGTGGGCACGGGCGATCTCGAGGGCATCCAGGGGGGAGTACACGACCCTTACCTCTCCGCCGCGGGCCCTGATCTGCAGCAAGTCCGAATCGCTGCCCGGGACACGGAGCATGTCCCCGAACGAAGCGAAGATCACATCGGAGCGCGAAGCCAGGAACAGGGCCCTGTCGATCTGTTCGAGCGGCGTGACGCACACGGGGCAGCCCGGACCGTGAATCATGTCCACCGCATCCTTCAGGATCTCCTGCAAACCCTGCCGGACGATGGTATGCGTCTGTCCGCCGCACACCTCCATGAGCACCCTCGGCCGCGTAGCCGTGGCCAGGATCTTCTCCACGAGTGACCGGGCCAGGACCGGATCCCGGTACTCGCTCAGGTACTTCACGACGGACCCGCGGGTGGGGCCTGATCCGGGGCGGCTGGCGACGGGTTCTTCCCGGAGTCGAGCACGGAGAGGCTCTGTTCCGCCACTTCCTTCATCCACTCGAGCTCATCCAACTCGCTGATCTCCTCGAGCAACTTGAAGGTACGGCGGGCTTCGTCCTCGTCGACCTTCGAGATCGCGAATCCGACGTGGACGATCACGTAGTCGCCAGCCTCCACTTCATCGGCCACGTAGGCCAGGCAGACCTCCCGCCTCACACCGCCGAAGTCCACCATCCCCATCTGGAGGCCCTCGGCCCCGTACACTTCCGTGACCTTACCAGGAATCCCGAGACACATACGTCTACCTCCCCTGCTCGTCTGCAAGTTGGGCGGCCGCTACGACCGCCTGGCCGTAGCTGATAGCCCCGTCGTTCGGTCCGAGTCGCTCCGGGAGGAGCACCTCGAGACCGCGGCTCACGAGTCCCTCTCTCACGATCGCCTGAAGCAGCGAATTCTGGAAGACACCGCCTCCCAGCGCCACACGGCGTACCCCGTGCTCGCCGCACGCGGCCGCCGCCAGGTCGACCGTCGCCTCTCCAACGGAAGCGTGAAATGCTGCCGCCAGCAGTCCCGCGTCCTCTCCCGCCGCCGCCCGTGCCCCGAGCTCCGCGAGCAGCGGTACCGGGTCCATGACCGCGGTCTCACCGGGTAAACCATTGACTGGAAGGGCGATCCGGGGCAAGTGCGTCCGAACCGGCCCCGAAGCCATCACCTCGGCCGGGTCCCGGTCGTCACCGGACAATCCGGCCACGTAGCGCCGGGCGAGAGCTTCGAGTTCCATCGCGGCCTGCCCCTCGTAGGCCGATCCGCGTCTGACGCCGAGCACCGCCGCAGCCGCATCGAACAACCGTCCCATGGACGAGGCCAGCGGCGCGTTCACCCCCTTTGCAATCTGTAAGCCGACGATTCGCCGTTCTTCGGTCGGGACCTCGTCGAAGGCCGACTCGAAGGACCCCTCGAGGTCGGGCTCCAGGGACGCGTAGCCCGCGGCCACCCGCCAGGGCGTCCTCGCGGCGAGGTCACCCCCCGGCATGGGAGCGTACCGAAGCCGGGCCAGGCGTCGATAGCCCCTGAGGTCCGCCAGGAGAATCTCCGCACCCCAGGTGTGACCATCATCGCCATAGCCGGTGCCATCGTAGGCGATCCCGACGACCGGTTCGAGCACCCCGTGCTCGCCGGTCACCGCCGCGATGTGCGCATGATGGTGCTGGACCCCGATCACCCGGGACAGGCCCATTTCATCGGCAATGCGGGTGGACAGGTAACCGGGATGGAGATCTCGGGCCACGACCTCGGGCTCGATGTTGAAGAGCGCCTGGAACCTGAGAAGGGCCTCGCGATAGTGGTCCAGGGTCTCGACGTTCTCCAGGTCGCCCACGTGTTGACTGACGAACGCGACGTCGTGGGTCACCAGGCTGAACGTGTTCTTGAGATGGGGTCCCACGGCCAGCAGCGGCCTGGGCGATCCGACCGGAACGGAGACCGGAAGAGGTGCATACCCCCGGGCGCGCCTGATGAACACGGGTGCCCCACTCATCACCCGCACCACCGAGTCGTCGTAGCGCGCGACGATGTCCCGGTCGTGCATGAGGAAACCGTCCGCCACGTCGGCGAGCTTGCGACTCGCCTCGGCGTTCGCCGTGCATATGGGAAGCTCGCTCAGGTTCCCGCTCGTCATGACGAGCGGCCGGCCCGCCCGTTCCAGCAACAGGAGGTGGAGCGGCGTATACGCCAGCATCACGCCGACTGTATCGAGCCCGGGCGAAACCGAAGGAGCGAGACCCGAGTCATCCCTGGCCCGCAGCAAGACGATCGGCCGCTCCGCGCCGGTGAGGACCTCCCCCTCTACCTGTCCCACGTGGCAGAGGACGGCTGCGTCCGCCAGGTCCCTTACCATCACCGCCAGCGGCTTCTGGTCCCGCGCTTTCCGCGCCCGCAAGCGGAGCACCGAAAATTCACTCGTCGCGTCGCACGCCAGGTGGTATCCGCCTAACCCCCGGATGGCCACCACGTCACCACGCGCCAGCATTCCGGCCGCGGCCTCGATCGCCTCGGTCCCGGACCCGATCCGCGTGCCGTCCGGTCCGGTCAGCCAGACACCCGGACCGCAATCGGCGCAGCTGTTGGTCTCGGAGTGGAATCGACGGTTCGCCGGATCCGTGTACTCATCGCGGCAAGTGGGACACTGGGGAAAGGCCCGCATCGCCGTTCGGACCCGGTCGTACGGCATCGTCTCGATGACCGTGTAGCGTGGGCCGCAGTCGGTGCACGTGATGAACGGATAGCGGAAGCGGCGATCTTCAGGATCGAACAGTTCCGCCCGGCACGCGGCGCAGGTCGCCACATCCGGCGATACGGGAAGTCGACCCTCGGTTGCCAGGCTTTCGAGCACGCGAAAGTCCGTGGCGCCTCGGGGCGGGACGACCTCCGATTCCAGGGTCTCGATGCGGGCGAGGACCGGAGCCTCGGTCCGAAGAGCCTGGACGAACGCCTCGACGGCGTGGGCCTGGCCCTCCACTTCCAGGTAGACCTCTCCCGACTCGTTGCGCACCCAGCCCGCCAGATCGTTCCGAACGGCGAGGCGATGAACGAAGGGCCGGAACCCGACTCCCTGGACCAGGCCCGTCACGTGCACCCGGCGCGCCTCGATTCCTGCGTCTCCATCCCCCTGCGGCCCGGACGCTGCATCTGGCCCGTCGGGTGAGGGCACCCGACTCAACCCATGGCCCCCTGGCGGAGTCCCGCCAACGTCGCCAGGAAGTCGTACCACTCCTCCATTCCCTCTCCCGTGAGGGCGGACGTATGGAAGAACCTCAGGTTCGGATTAACTTGCCGGGCGCAAGCAACGGCGCGATCCATGTCGAACGGGAGGTACGGCAGAAGATCGATCTTGTTGATGACGCAGTAGTCCGACTGCTCGAACATCTTGGGGTACTTGAGCGGCTTGTCCTCTCCCTCGGTCACCGAGAAGATCACGACCTTCGCATCCTCGCCGAGGTCCCACGACGCCGGGCACACCAGGTTCCCGACGTTCTCGACGAACAGGAGGTCGGTCTCTGCCAGGTCGATCTCGTCGAGGGCCGTCGAGATCTGGCGGGCGTCCATGTGGCAGGCGCCTCCCGTGACGACGGCCTGCACCAGGCGGTCCGTCCGCGCGGCGAGTCGGTCTGCGTCGTTCTGCGTCTGAACGTCGCCGGTGACCACCGCCATGCGGACCCGATCTCCGAGCGCGTCCAGCGTTTGCTCGAGAAGGCTCGTCTTCCCGGAACCGGGGGACGAGACGAGGTTCAGGGACGGGATACTGTGAACGGCCAGCCGGCCGCGAACTTCCGCAGCCAGCTCGTCGTTCCTGGCCATCACCTTCTCCCGCACGTCGATTCTACGGACTGCCATCCTCGACCTCCACGTAGGTAACCCTGAGCTCGTCTCCGTCCAGCCGATCGATCTTCGGAACGGCCTGCCCGAACGGCGGCGCGCCGAGCAGCGCCTCGAGGCAGAACTCCAGGCTGTCGATCTCGAGACCGGCGTTCACCCCGACCTCGACTCCCACCTCCAGTACACTCGCGAGCCCCTCGGGGCCCACGTGCTCCTCGGTGATGCGGCAGATGTCGTAGGCAATGCTGAGCTCGTGCAATCCACCCTCTCCGAAGTCAGGAAGAACCCTGCCGCATCACTCGGCGATTCCGGCAAGATCCAGCATGAACGCGTACTCGAGCGCCGTCTCCCGGTGGCGTCGGAAGCGTCCCGAGGCGCCGCCGTGCCCGGCGTCCATGTTCGTGTGAAGATAGAGGCGGTTTCCATCCGTCTTGACCGCCCGCAGCTTCGCCACCCACTTGGCGGGCTCCCAGTACTGCACCTGCGAATCGTGCAGTCCGGTCGTCACCAGCATGTTCGGATACTCCCCGGCAACGACCTGGTCATACGGAGAGTAAGAGAGCATGTAGTCGAAGTACTCCGGGTCGTTGGGATTCCCCCACTCGTCGTACTCGCTGGTGGTCAGAGGAATGGTCTCGTCGAGCATCGTCGTGACGACGTCCACGAACGGGACCGCCGCCACCACTCCCCGCCACAGGTCCGGTCGGAGGTTGACCACCGCTCCCATCAGCAGGCCACCGGCGCTGCCGCCCATGGCGAACACGCGATCCGGGTCCGCGTAGCCTTCCGCGACCAGAAAATCGGCCGTGTCGATGAAATCGGTGAAGGTGTTCATCTTGTTGAGCAGCTTGCCCTCCTCGTACCACCAGCGGCCGAGCTCCTCTCCACCCCGGACATGGGCGATCGCATACACGAACCCGCGGTCCAGCAGGCTGAGGCGGGCCGAGCTGAATCCGGCGTCCATGCTGGCGCCGTACGAGCCGTACGCGTACAGCAGGAGCGGCGCCCCTCCCGTTCGCTCGAATCCCTTCCGGTAGACGAGAGACACGGGTACCTGGCGACCGTCACGCGCCGGGGCCCACAGCCGCTCGGATTCGTAGCTGGCGGGATCGAAGTCGCCCACCACCACCGTCTGCTTGAGCAGCGTTCGCTCGCGTGTCTCCATGTCGTAGTCATACGTCGAGAAAGGCGTCGTCATCGACGTGTAGCCGTACCGCAGCACGGGAGTGTCGTACTCGAGGTTGGAGGTCGTGAAGACCATCCAGGCTGGATCGTCGAACTCCACGTAGTGCTCGCCATCCCCTTCCCAGGGCTTCACGCGAAGCCGGACCAGGCCGTCTTTCCGCTCTTCGAGGACCAGGTGGTCGCGGAAGATATCGAATCCCTCCAGCAGGACGTCGTCGCGGTGCGCCACGACTTCCTCCCACCGGGACCGTGACGGGTCCGTGATTGGAGCGCGAACGAGCCGGAAGTTCGGTGCCTCGTCGTTGGTACGGAAGTAGAAATGGTCGCCGAAGTGATCGACCGAGTACTCGTGGTCCGGCTCGCGCGGCAGGATGACCTGGAACTCGGACAGCGGATCGGCAGCCGACACGAAACGGTATTCCGTCGACAGCGTCTGGTAGGCCGTGATGAACACGAAGTCCCGCGACTTCGTGCGGCCGACGGACACGCTGAACTCGGGGTCCGACTCCTCGTAGACCAACTCGTCCGTAGCCGGGTCCGTGCCCAACTCGTGCCGATAGATCTGGTGCCAGCGCAGCGTCTCCGGGTCCTGCCGCGTGTAGAACAGGGTCCGATCATCGGCGGCCCACGCCACGTTCGGCGTCACGTCCGGAATCTCATCGTCGAGGAACTCTCCCGTCTCCAGGTCGAGGAAACGGATCGTGTACTTTCGCCGGCCTACGTTGTCCGTGCCAAACGCCAGGATTCGCTGGTTCTCGCTGATTCCGCGCACGCCCACGCTCGCGGCGAAGTACTCGTGTCCCTCGGCCAGCTGGTTGACGTCCACCATGACCTCTTCAGGCGCATCCATCGCGCCTGCCCGACGCACGTGGATCGGATACTCGCTGCCCTCCTCGTACCGGGTCTGGTAGTAGTAGTCGCGTGAACGATAGGGGACGGACTGATCATCCTCCTCGATCCGGCCGACGATTTCGTCGAACAGGGTCTCCCGGAGATCGGCCACGTGGGCGAGGCCGGCATCCAGGTACTCGTTCTCAGCCGTCAGGTAGTCTACGACCTCGGGGTTCTCCCTGTCCCGGAGCCAGTAGTAGTCGTCGACCCGAGTGGTGCCGTGGTTGACGAGCTCCGTGGGATCCACTCGCGCAACGGGCGCATCGACTCCGTTCGTCACGCCTTCTCCGCAACCTCCGGCGGAAACCGCCAACCCCAACATCAACGCAACACCTCCCGCTAGACCTGACCTGTATTCGCGCATCCCGTACCTCGATAATCCAGAGTTCGTCTCCTGCCTTCGTGCCACAATCGGCTTGCATGGTACCGCCGGAAGTCGCACCATGACAGCCCCGTGAAGGCGGTCCGGGCGGGACCGCGAAACAAATCTCAAGGAAGTTCGATATGAGCCACCGGATCCATATCGCGCTCGGCGCCCTGGTCGCCTGCGCAATCATGACCGTTCCGGGCTCCGCGAGGGCCCAGGACGTGATGACCCCCGAGCTGCTCTGGCAGCTCAAGCGCGTTTCCGCGCCCGCCGTTTCCCCGGACGGCCGCACGCTGGTGTACGGAATCCGGACCTACGACGTCGCGGCGAACAAGGGCGACACGGACCTGTTCCTGCTCGACGTGGCCGGCGGAGATCCGGTACGGCTGACGGACATGAAGGGCTCCGAGAGCTCGGCGGCCTGGAGGCCCGACGGCCAGTGGATCGGCTTCCTGTCGAGCAAGGGCGGCTCTACCCAGCTGTGGGAGGTCAAGGCCGACGGCAAGAAGATGCGCCAGGTCACCGATGTCGAGGGGGGCATCGCGAACTTCCGCTACTCACCCGACGGCACGCACCTGTCGTTTACGGCCGACGTGAAGCTCGACAAGACCGTCAACGAGCTCTACGCGGACCTTCCCGAGGCGGATGCGCGCATCATGGACGGGCTGATGTACAGGCATTGGGACAGCTGGCACGACTACGCGTACAGCCATCTGTTCGTCGCGCCGTACAAGGACGGCTGGGCGGGTGATGCGGTCGACCTGATGAAGGGACTGCGGGTCGACACCCCCCTCAATCCGTTCGGCGGAGTGGAACAGATTGCCTGGTCGCCGGACGGAAAGACGCTGGCGTATACGGCCAAGCTGACCACGGGCACCGACTACACCGTCAGCACGAACTCGGACCTCTTCCTGGTCGACATCGAGTCGGGCGAGACGGTGAATCTCACCGAGGGAATGATGGGATACGATGTCGAGCCGGTGTTCTCGCCTGACGGCGGGCGGATCGCCTGGCTCAGCATGGAGCGGGACGGGTACGAAGCGGACCGCAACCGCCTGTTCGTGCACGAATTCGCCTCGGGGTCCAGTGTCGAGCTCACGGCCGAGTACGACAACGACGCGCACTCTCCGGTATGGTCCGCCGACGGCCAGTCGATCTTCTTCACGAGTGAGTCGTGGGGCACGGTGCAGATCTTCACGGTACCCGCCTCGGGCGGATCGGTCCGCCAGGTCACCGAAGGCGTGTTCGACTACGTGTCCCTGGACGTGGCGCAGCTCGAGGGTGGTGAGATCCTGGTCGCGGCGCGCCGTTCGATGTCCTCCCCCAACGAGATCTACCGGGTCGATTCCGGCTCCGGCGAGGCGCAGCAGATCACGTTCGCCAATCGGGAGATCCTTGCCGGAGTGGAGCTCGGCAGGGTCGAGAAGCGAATGGTCGAGGCCACGGACGGGGGAGAGATCCTGACGTGGGTGATCTATCCGCCGGGATTCGACCCCGCCCGTCGCTACCCCGCCCTCCTGTATGCCCAGGGCGGCCCGCAGGGTACGGTTTCACAGTTCTTCTCGTACCGCTGGAATTTTCAGCTCATGGCGGCGCATGGATACATCGTGGTGGCGCCCAACCGGCGTGGAGTTCCGAGCTTCGGGCAGGAGTGGAAGGAGCAGATCTCCGGTGACTGGGGCGGGCAGGCGATGCAGGACCTGCTGTCCGCAATCGACGATGTCTCGGCCGAGCCGTACGTGGACGAATCGAGGCTGGGTGCGATCGGCGCCAGCTTCGGTGGCTATACCGTTTACTGGCTGGCCGGAAACCACGAGGGCCGCTTCAGCACCCTCGTGGCGCACGCGGGGGTCTTCAACCTGGAGAGCATGTACGGCGCGACCGAGGAGATGTTCTTCGTGAACTTCGACCTCGGGGGCGCCTACTGGGATCGTCCCGCGAGCTACGAGAAGTTCTCGCCCCACAAGTTCGTGCAGGACTGGGACACGCCGCTCCTGGTGATCCACGGCGAGAAGGACTTCCGGGTTCCGATCGGTGAAGGCATGCAGGCGTTCGCCGCCGCCCAGCTCCAGGGAATCGAGAGCCGTTTCCTGTACTTCCCGCAGGAGGGACACTGGATCCTCTCACCGCAGAACGGGATTCTGTGGCACAGGGTGTTCTTCGACTGGCTGGGTCGGTACCTGCAGCCCGTCAGCTGAAGCCGGACCGGGCAGGCTGGAAGCAATGAGGGGCGGGGCCAGTGGTCCCGCCCCTTCTTTTCGCGGACGGCTCAGGCGTCGCCGCGCACCGCCGTCATCCGGGCCACGATCCTCGTGGCGAGGGCGCGCGGGAAGAAGCGGGGCAACATCGTCCCCACCCGGTTGACCAGGCCGGGGATCACCAGGCGCCGCCCCTTCATCATTCCGGCGTACCCGGCGCGGGCCACCGAGGCGGCATCCCCCGTGACCATTCGACCCCCGATCGGGGCATGCTCCATTCCGGCTCTCTTCTGAAAGCCGGTGACCGTCGGACCCGGACACAGCGTCGTCACGGTGACCCCGGTGTGGCGCAACTCCTCGGCCAGCGCCTCCGAGAAAGACAGCACATAGGCCTTGGTGGCGAAGTATACGGCCATGAAAGGCCCGGGCTGGAATGCTGCGGTGGAGGCGACGTTCAATATGCGACCCCTGCCGCGGGCCACCATCCTCTCGGAGTACAGGCGCGTGAGATGCGTGAGCGCCGAGATATTGACCTCGACCATGTCCACCTGCGCCCCCGTGTCGGAGCGTGCGAAGCGCCCCATGGTCCCGAATCCGGCGTTGTTGACCAGCACGTCTACCTGGAAGTCCGCCTCACGAAGGCATTCGGCGATCCGGTCGGGGCTATCGGGATCGGACAGGTCGGCCGGGACCACGAGCGCCCGGACGCCGAAGTCCTCGCCCAGGTCGGCAGCGATCGTCTCGAGCTGATCCGCTGACCGGGCGACGAGCGCGACGTCGTGCCCCTCGCGGGCCAGGATCTTGACCAGCTCGTATCCAATGCCACTCGAGGCGCCGGTAACCAGCGCCCCAGGCCTGGCTCGAGTCATACTTCAGACCTCGGAGTAGCGGAAGCAGTCGACCGCGTGGTCGTTCACCAGACCGGCGGCCTGCATGTAGGCATAGCAGATCGTAGGACCCACGAACTTGAAGCCACGCTTCTTCAAGTCCCGGCTCATGGCCCTGGACTCGTCGGTCTCGGCCGGGAGGTCCGACATGTCCTCCCACGCGTTCCGGATCGTCCGGCCGTCGGTAAACCGCCAGATGTACTCATCGAAGGTGCCGAACTCGCCCTGGACTTCCAGGAACGCCCGGGCGTTGCCAATGGTCGAACGGATCTTGAGGCGGTTCCGCACGATCCCCGGATCGCGCAGCAGGGTCTGCTGCTCGGATTCACCGAAACGGGCCACCGCGACAGGATCGAAACCGGCGAACGCGTGCCGGTACCCCTCCCGCTTTCGGAGGATGGTCTCCCAGCTCAGACCGGCCTGCGCTCCCTCGAGAATCAGGAACTCGAAGTGCAATCGGTCGTCGTGTATGGGAACGCCCCACTCCTCGTCATGGTAGGCTTGCATGTCCTCTCGCGACCCGGCCCACGCGCAGCGCTTCATCGCGCCAGGCCCACCACGCGATCCACTTCCGACTCGTATTGCTCCATGGACAGTCGACCCTCGACGAACCGCTCCTGCAGAGCCCGCACCCGGCTCTCCGCTGCGCGGAGCCTGGACGGACGACCCGCGATCGCTCCGGGCAGGCCGTTGCCGAACCCCGGGGCGACGGCCTTCACGGTAACTTCGTGCCGGCCGCATATGCACGTCCGGCCCTGGCTGCGGCGGTTGTGACACGCGACGCGACAACCCACGCCCACCGCGCAGAACGACACCAGGCAGAAAACCCACGCTCCGAACAGTATCCCGATCATTCTTCTTCCGCCCCGTTTCCGGATGTCTCGGGGGACTTGCCCCCACTGCCCACGTTCTCGATCTCCCGCGCCGCCTTCTCGAGGATTTCCCGCAGTCGGTCCATCGAGTCTTCGTCCCCTACCCGGCGGATCGACTGCTCGAAACTGGCATGCGCCAACCGCATGAAAGACCGTGTGACGTCGGTCATCGGCGCGCCGGAGAAGTGCTTCGCGAAATCGGCGATTCGGTGAAGGATCTGCTCGACACGATCCCGGTTGCTGTCCAGGAACTCGCGCCCTTCCTCTGTGATGGTGTAGACCTTCCGGCCGTCGGCCTCCTCGCTGCTCACATAGCCGTCGTCCTCGAGAGACTGCAGCGTGGGATAGACGGAACCGGGACTGGCGGTATAGGCGCCACCGGAGGTCTCCTCCAGGGCCCTCATTACCTCGTAGCCGTGCATTGGTCGGTCACGAAGCAACTCGAGAATCATGTACTTGAGGTCACCGCGATCGAAGATCCGCCAGCGGAAGTTCGGCTTACCGAAGCCGGTGGCGCCGGGACCGAACATGGAAGACCACGGGTTGGACCCCTTGTCGAACTTGGCGTGCATTCTGCTATTCTCCGCGACCAGGCCATCGGCCTTACGAGTATTACGCGATATATCGATAAGTATAACGTACCGATATATCGAAACTCGTCAAGGGGTGGAGTGAATTGGGGACTACAAGGCGGGCTTCCGCGCTTCCCGACCGTTGAGCACAGCTCAGTGGTAGCGGAGGGCCTCCATCGGATCCACCCGCACGGCGCGGTGGGCCGGGATGTAGCTCGCGAGCAGAGTCACCACGGTCAGCAGCACTCCGACGGCGAGGAACGTGGCCGGATCGGTTGCCGTAACTCCGGTGAGCAGGCTCGCCACCGCCCTCGTAAGGGCCAGCGACACGAGGAGTCCGACGATCACGCCGGCGATTGCCAGGGTGACGCCCCGCCGCACCACCATCCGGAGTATGTGGGGACTCTCGGCACCGAATGCCATGTACACCCCGATCTCGTGCGTACGCTGGCGAACCAGGGATGAGATGACGCCATACAGACCGACCGAGGCGAGCACCAGGGCCACACCAGCGAAGATGCCGATCAGGATCATGGCGAACCGGGTCGGACCCTTGGCCAGGCGGACGTACTCCTCCATCGTCGTCACTGCCGCCACCGGCATGTACGGATCGAGCTCCGAAACCTCGGCGCGGATGGCCGGGACCAGCGCGGCGGGGTCCTTTTTCGTCCGTACCGCCATCGTCACGTTGAAGAAGGCTCCCTGCAGGCGGTACGGGAAGTAGATCGTTTCCCTGCCCACGGTGCGGGGATCCTGCGACCGAACGTTCTCGACCACGCCGACCACCTTTACCCACGTCTGCCGCGGCCCCGTCCCATCGAACGGGCTGATCACGGCCTGCAGGTAGCGCCCGACCGGCTCCTCGCCGGGCCATGCGCGCGCCGCGAGGGTGCGATCCACGACTACCACGTCCGCGGCGTCGTCGTTCTCCGACTCCTTGAAGAAGCGTCCGGTGACCAGCTCGAGTCCAAGGGCCTCGAAGTACCCGGGAGTGGCGAACCGGTAGTCCGCTTCCAGCACACCCCAGTCCATCTCGTCCGAGTTCTTGACCGAGTACGGCGAGGTCCAGAATCGGCCGCTCAGGGGCAGCACCTGCACACCACCCGCGCTCTCGACCCCGGGAAGAGCCTCGAGCCGGTTCTCGAGCTCGGAGACGAACATCGCGCGCCCATCCGGGCTCCCATACTCCGATCGCAAACCCGGCATGGTGATCCGGAATGTCACCACGCCAGCCGGCTCGAAGCCCAGGTCCTGCTTCTGGAGCGCCAGAAACGACCGAAACATCAGTCCGGCGCCGACCAGCAGGACCATCGACAGGGCCACCTCGGCCACGACCAGCGCGCTGCGCAGCCGACGGCGACGCACATCGGGCGAGACGGTGCCCCGGTCCTTCAAGCAGTCGTTCAGATCCGGCTTCGAAGCCTGAAGCGCCGGTACCAACCCGAATACGAGCGCCGCGAACAGGCTGGCCGCCAGCGTGAACAGGAGCACCGGTCCGTCGATCCCAACGGATTCCACCCGGGGCAGGTTCGCCGGTCGCAGGGCCAGCAACAGGTCGACGCCCCAGCGGGCGAGGAGCAGTCCCGCCAGTCCTCCGACGACGGCCAGCAGGACGCTCTCCGTGAGGAGCTGCCGCACGATCCTGCCTCGCGACCCGCCGAGGGCGGCCCGAATCGCCATCTCCTTCTCGCGCGATGCCGCCTGGACCAGCAGCAGGTTGGCCACGTTGGCACAGGCGATCAGCAGGACGAATCCGACAGCCCCGATCAGGGCGAGGAGCACCGTGCGGGCATGCCCCACGATGTCCGCGTGCATCGGCTTGACGTCGATGTAGATCTCGCCGTCCCGGTTGTAGGCGTACTGCTCGCGCTGCCACTCGGCGACCTTGTCGGCCTGCATCTGGGCCTCTGCCAGGGATACCCCCGGCTTGAGCCGTCCGATGACACGGCGATTCGCGTTGGCGCTCGTGCGCGGCGCCTGCCGGTAATCGAAGCGAGTCGGACTCCAGACGTCGATCCCGCTCGGCATGCCGGCGTTGGCCGGCATCAGGAGTTCGAACGCCGCCGGCATCACTCCGACGACCACGTTCGGGAACTCGTTGATCATGAGCGTTCCGCCGATGGCGTCCAGCAAACCTCCGAAGCGCCTCAACCACAGCCCGTGGCTGATCACGATGTGATTCACCGGAGGCGGTGCGCCCGCTGCAAAAGCGCCTGGCGGGAAGGGCTCTTCATCTTCCGGCAGGAAGGTGCGGCCCAGAGCCGCTTCCACGCCAAGCACATCGAAGAAGTTGGCGGTGACTCCGGCGACCCGAACCTCGATCGGCTCGCCATCACCCGTCAGGTTCTGCTCGAACGTCCGGTCCGTGGCCGCCACACCCTGGAAGACGTCCGTATGATCACGAATGTCCATCACGTCAGCCGGGGGCATCGGGCCGTCCATGAAGTCCGTGGCTTCGATGCGGTGACGCAGAAGGACGAGTTGGTCCGGGTTGTCGTAGGGCAACGGACGAATCATCACCGCGTGTATGACGCTGAAGATGGCCGTATTGGCGCCAATACCCAGCGCCAGGGTCAGGACCACGACGGCCGTGTGACCGGGGTGCTTGAGCAGCGACCTCAGCCCGAATCGCATGTCCTGTCCCAGTGCGCCCATCTCGACTCTCTTCAGTAGAAACCAGACGGTACCCGTTCAAGCCCGTGCGAGTCCCTGTCATGCAACGGGTATGCCACCCGGCACCCTACCCGTATATCATTATATGACAACGATATATTAGTTGCAGGAGTCGTGCACGACCCGACGCTGCGTGTCCGCTTGTGGGACGACGTGTTCGCTCTCGTCAGTCGCGGACGGCCGCCCAGGCCGCCGCTGTCTTCTCGTCCCCTGCCCCGCCAGCGATCAGACCCGCTCTCGGGGTGGCCCCGAAAGATCCGCGGGAACGGGTTGGCACAGCCTCTCGTAATCCGAGTAGGACATCTCGACGGCCGTCCGATGATCGCCCGCGTGAAACGCGATCCGCTCTTCTTCGCGCAGCGTTTCGTCGACGAACGTCCTCTGCCCGTACAGTTCGCCGAACGGGGGCATGGCGCCCAGGTCGCAGTCCGGGTACAGTCCCTGGAACTCAGCCTCCCGGGCGATCTCGACCTTCTCGCTGCCGACCACGCGGCGCAGCTTGTCGAGATCCAGGCGACGCGTGGCGGGGACCACGGCGAGAGCCGGTTCGCCCTCGACCAGAACGGCCACCGTCTTGGCCCAGTGTCGGCCCGGCACGTGGCTGGCCGCGGCTTCTTCCTGGGCCGTGAAAGCGAGGGGGTGATCGATCACTTCGAACTCCGCGCCGCTCTCCTCGAGCAATCTCTCGAGCCGATTCGCAACGCTCATCAGACCCTCCTTCTCTGGATTGACCTGCAGCAAGACGGGCGGAGGGGGCGGCCCGTCGATGCCCTGTTACCCGCGGAGTCGATCAGTGCTCCGCGGTTTCCTCCCCCCGGAATCGCCCGGGGGTCACTCTCCGACCTTCGCCGTGGCCAGGCCGGGCTCCGTCATCATCGTCTCGATCTCCTCGACCGACTTCGGCGCTCCCCCGGAGAGCACGACCGGCCCGTCATCCGTGACCAGGACGTCGTCCTCGATCCGGACCCCGATGTTCCACCACCGCTCGTCGACATCGTCAGCCGGAGAAATGTAGATGCCGGGTTCCACGGTGATCACGCTTCCGGCCCGCAGCGGACCGTAGGTCCCTGCGTCGTGCACATCCAGTCCCAGGTAGTGACTGACCCCGTGGGGTAAGAAGCGCCTCAGGCCGCCCGGATCCGAGATGAGCCCCAGTTCCGTCAGGCGCTCGGCGAGTACCGCGGACGCCGCGGCTCCGACCGCCTGAAGGCTGGCTCCCGGTTGGACCGCCGCGATCGCCGCCTCCTGGGCCTCGAGCACCGCCTCGTAGATCTGCCGCTGCGGCTCGCTGAACTCTCCGTTCACCGGCGCCGTGCGGGTCACATCCGCCGAATACCCACGGTACTCAGCGCCGATGTCCATGACGACCAGGTCTCCGTCCTCCATCCGGCGACGGTTCGACTCGTAGTGCAGGATGGTCGAGTTCTCACCACTGCCGACGATGCTGGGAAAGCCCGTGTACTCGGATCCTCCCCGGTGGAACACGTACTCGATCACCGCCTCGATCTCGTACTCGTGAAGCCCTGGCTCAATCGAACGCAGGGCCTCGCGGTGGGCCGCGGCGGTGATGTCGATCGCCTCCTGCAGGAACCGCATTTCCTCGTCCGTCTTGACCTCGCGAAGGTCGGTCAGGATCGCCTCGAGGAGCATCGAATCGGCGAATTCACCGAGGTGCTCCTCCTGCCACTGGAGCCAGGCCGCGGCGCTCCCGGCCTCCACGAAGGCCCGGGTCATGTCGGCCGCGGCCGTCCCCGCCGTCGCCTCCAGGCCGCCCATCCGGTCCAGCATCCCGCGAAGACGGTCGTAGGACGCGTCATCCGTCACGCGCAGCATGGCGCGCTGGGCGAATCCGGCCCGGCCGGGCGCGACCTCCAGGACGGGAATGCGCTCCTTCAGGTACGTCAGCTGCGAGGCGAGTGCGGACCCCTGCGCCACCCCGTCAGGCCACGGTAGGACGAATGGCCGTCGTGTCTCGAGAAGCGGGGCCAGGACTTCGTCGAGACGGCCCGAGCCGACCGCGATTTCGACGCCCAGTTCGCCCGCGGCCCGCTCGGCCCCGACGCGCCTCCCGTTCCAGGCCTCCGTCGCCGGATTACGTTCGGGGACGACCAGGATCTCGTTGACGTTGTTTCCGTCCACCTCCGCGCCCAGCGGTACCAGGATCAGGACGGTAGCCGGCTCGGTCATGCCCGTCAGGTAGTACAGCGAATTGGACTGCCGATACTGGTAGTGGACGTCGTTCGAGCGCAGCCTGGTCGGCGAACTCACGACGATCGCCACCGCGTCCCGCGGAAGGGCTGCCAGCACTGCCTCGCGACGACCACGGTGGAAGTCGGGAGAGGGACGATCTTCGTCATACCGGGCTGGCGCCTCGACCGCCGAGTAGGTGCGGCTCTCCTGGGTGAACGCGGGCGTCGTGACCACGACGAGGGCCAGCGGAACGATCAGGGTACGTCGGATATGTCGGGTCATGGTACCTGTCGGCTGCCGTGGGACCGGGACTGCTCCCGGCCGGTTAGTTGACCTTGACCAGTTCGCTGTAGCTGCGCAGGTGCCGAAGGGCAGCCGCCCGATCCCCCGCCCTCTCGTACAGGCGAGAGAGGTTGTAGTAGGCGTCCGCCAGCAGGGGGTCGGACTCGATGGCGCGGCGGTATACCTCGGTCGCCTCTTCCGGCTTCCCGAGATCCTCCAGGACCACGCCGAGGTTGTAGGCGGCCGTGGCGCTCTCCGCGTCCGCTCGCAGGGCCAGTCGATAGCACATCTCGGCCCCCTCGAGGTCCGAGCGCTCGTGCATGAGCACGCCGAGGTTGATGTGAGCATCCGCCAGGCCGGCATCCAGCTCCACCGCGCGCCGGAAGGCCTCGGCGGCCTGCTCCGGAGACTGCGCCTGCAGACCGCAACCCAGCTCGTACCAGTCCGCCGCCTCGAGGCTCTTCTCCGTAGCCACCGGCCTCGCCCGTCGACGGTCGAGTGACTCGACGTCGGCCCCCGCCGATTCCACCTGCAGGCCCATCCGCACCTGTCCCGACTCGGGGTTCCACGCCAGGTCATCGTCCCGGACGACGAGTTCGTCCGCTTCCAGCGTGATGCGAATCGCCGTGAGCGGCCGGTCCTCCGGCAGCTGCCGCTTCAGGTCACGCAGGGAACGAAGCAGCCGCCTGGGCGAGACGCCGGAGTTCTCCAGCTCGAGAGCCGTCCGGAGCAGAACCAGGTCGCGGAAGTCGAAGCGATACCAGCCCCGCCGCGACCGCTCGGGATGAAGGGAGGCCGACTCGGCGAGTCGCCGCACTCTCTCCTGGGACAGGCCCAGGAGTTCAGCCGCTTCCCGTGTGGAATAGCTTGCCACTAATCAGGTCCTAGCGGGCAGCCCGCTTCTTGTTGGTCCCCTTGCCGGTAGACGAAGCCCGTTTCGCCGGCTTGCGGTCCTTTGATCCGGTCGCGTCGCCCTTGCCCAGGCTCGCCTTCAATGCCTCCATGAGGTCGACGATCTTGTCCTCCGCCTCCACCTCCGGCGCCGCTGTGATCTCCTCGCCCTCGATCTTCTTCTCGATGAGCGCCAGCACCTTCTTCGAGACTTCGTCCTCGTACTTGTCCGGTTCGAAGGTGTCCGAGGCCGCCTGCTCGAT